>CAYXGR010000320.1:0-4097 GCA_964464525.1 uncultured Planctomycetaceae bacterium | reverse complement strand
AGTTGTGGATTGAGATTCGGCATGCTTACCCGTCTCGATGAGGCCGAGACGTGTAAACATGGCACCCGGCAGTGAACCAGTTTGATTACCCGGAAGCTCGATAGACGTTTTGACGATTAACGTTTCATCACCGTACGCGAGCGGGAGGCGCGCCGGGTTTGTCGGCGAGTTCCTCAAGCCGCTCGAGCTGTGACCGCAGGGCTTCGGCCTGGGGGGAATCGGGATATTCCTCGATCACCCTTCTCGCCAGGTCGACGGCCTCAATATATCGTCCGTTGCGGGCATATTCCATGATTCGCGCCTCGAGCCGCTGGCGTGTTTCGATCTCGGCATTACCCTCGAGCGTATGCAGTTCCATCCGCATTGCCTCGGATTCCTCGCAGCCGGGGAATCGTTCGATAAAGGTTTTCGCCACGGCGAGCGCCTCTTCCCAGCGCCGCCGCGAGACAAACCTCTGAACCTCGGCACTCATCCGCCTTCGTTGCTCGTTCTCGAACTCGCTATGCTCCCGCTCAATCCTGAGCAGGAGCCGCCTCGCATCGACGGAATTGGGATGGCGCTGTTGTAATTGATGGGCCAGTTCCCGTGCCCGGCCCCAGGCCGAGATGCTGATCAGATCATTCACCTGCTTCGTGCAGGCACGAACATCTTCGTCTTCATGCTTCTCCCGGGATTGTTCAACTTCCTCCACCATTTCCGATACCCGCTCGTCGTTCGGAAATTTTCGAGAGATCGCCTCCGCGATTTCACGGGTCCGGCCGTATTCACCCTCCGCCGTCAATTCCCGAATCCGGGCGGTGGCATCATGGATTGCTTCGTCGGCGATTCGCTGTTGCTTCTCGGCGCGTTCATTGCGCGATAGAAGGGAATTGTCGCGAATGTCTTCGAGGACGATCAACAACTCGTTCCATGAGGCCGGTGGTGTGGCGTGGGTGTCATCGAGATCGGAATCGCCTGCTGATGTGATCGAATCGCCGATGCGGGTGATTTCGGCCGCCGCTTCCGTCGCCTCCTTCAACTCATATTGATAGCGTTCCAGGCGGGTGAAAGAGGCATGCAGATCCCGAAGTATCCGCAACAATGCGGAAAGCCCGACCAGCAACCCCCCGCAGGCCATTCCGGCGGCGAGATACAGCGCGAATTCGGCGAACTCCCTGAAGGGAGCCATTGCCTCATAGGCTTCCTTTCCGGTGCGGCTGATGACGAAAACCGCCCCCGGCACAACGACCAACAGGAGGACCACCGTCCCCATGACGCGAAGCCAGACGGCAGTTAATGGTTCTCGCTTGCGGGGGGGGCCCGTTGGCATGACTCGGTCGCTCATGGTTTCAAATAGGGAATCGGTCAATCTAATTCGCAGGAGGGATCTCGCGTCGCGGCGGTAATGCATCCCCATACAAGTATTGGGCGCATCGGGTCAAGGATCAAGTCTGGGTTATCGCCCCTTGGGACGGACTGGCCCCGGTTCTCAGCCATGCGGGATTTCTCGGGCTATGGGGGACGGCTCAAGCGCGGATTCCGTCTCGCCGGGCTCGAATCATGAAGGCCCGGCTGAAGCCGGCTGAGGGGAATTGTGAATGGCATCCACCACCGACTGAAGTCGGCGGCAAACGAAAAACTGCCCGGTGCGAAGCCGACATGGAATCCATCGATTCTGTCATGGCCCTGTTTACGGCACCAGCCCGAGCATCGCGTTGACGAACAATTGGAGATCGACGCCGTTGACGCTGCTGTCGCCGTTCATGTCGTTCAGGAGGAAGTGATCCATGTTTGAATCGAGCCCGAGCAGAACGTCAACAAGCAGGGCGGCGTCGATCATGTCGATGTCGCCGTCGCTGTCACCGTCGCCCAGCCTCTCGGTAGGATAGATTCGCCAGGTGCTGTTGATGGGAACGTTTGTGAGGGTTCGCATGGCGCCGCCGGGCCACATGACCGCCACTTCATCGACCAGCGTGGCGCTGCCCAGGCCAAAATGTTGGACAAGTTGATTCTGGCTCTTGAAATTACAACCCGCGATGACTTCACGAATTTGCCAGGTGGCCCCGGTGCGAACCTCGATATTGGCTCCGATCGCAAAGGTATTCTGCCCTTGGCCGATGACGTCGAACTTGATCCAACTGCGATTCTGTCCTTCCTGGTTGATGCACAATTTGACGCGGTCGACGGCATTCGAATACGCAAGATCCAAGTCACCGTCATTGTCGATGTCGGCGACCGCGGCGGTGAAGGTAAATCCGACATCGTCCACGCCCAGGCTTGTAGCCATTTCGGTGACGGGAAACGTGCCGGAGTTTGAATAGAATCGGTTGGGCGCCTGCACATTACAGACGTACAAATCGAGCATCCCGTTATTGTCCCAGTCAAAAAAGACGGAACCCCAGCCCATCGCGAAGGAGGCGACGCCGGCTGTGGATTCGTCCCGGGTGAAGGTGCCGTCACCCTGGTTCAACATCAGGGCGTTGCCCTGGGGCGTATTGGTGACGTAAAGATCCAGGTAGAGGTTTCCATCGAAGTCGCCGATGGCGGTGCTCATCGAATCCACGCAGGCGGCCGTCCCGGAAGGCCCGGTTATTTCGACAAATGTGCCTCCGACGTTTTCATAAAGACGGTTGGTATTTTGGTTGCAGTTATTGGAGCCCTTGTCGTTGGCGAGATACAGATCGACATCGCCATCCTTGTCGAAATCGAAGAAACTGGATTGATAGGTCGGCTGTGTGTCGTCCACACCCAGAGCCGGGGCGACGTCGATAAAAGTTCCATCGCCCATGTTGTGGTAGAGGCGACAGGGCGGATCGCCCAGCTCGAGCGAGGTCCGATTGCCCAGATAAAGGTCAATCCAACCATCGCCGTCATAGTCTCCCCACGCACTGCCCTGGCCATTTCCCATGTCGCCCAGCCCGGCCATCACGGTGACGTCGGTGAACTGAAAGCCACCCTCGTTGCGCAGCAATAGATCCGCCGATGCCCAGTTCGAAAAGAACAGATCCAGATCGCCGTCGCCATCGTAATCGCCCGCGATGACGCCGGACGGGCTCATGATCAGGGGGATGCCGTTCCCGATTGATCGGTCGGTGAAGAAGCCATTCCCATCGTTCTTGTATACCCCCACGAGACCATCGGTCCGGCCCACGGCGATCAAGTCCGGATTCATATCATTATCGAGATCGGCAAAGGAGACGGCGACGCCGAATTGTCCGAACACAGGGCCGGTGTTGTAGACGATGCCCCTGACGGCCGCTTCCTCGGCGAACGGCATCGGCGTGCCGGCTCGGACCGAAACGTGAGCAGCGAACGAAACCAGGATAACGGTCGTCAGGGCGGTGATACGAAGCGGCTCGAGACCGGCCTTGAACTTGATCACGGCGCAATCCTCCAGGTGGTGACTTGCATCTATGTCAACCTGACCGCAGGAAACGGTTATCACCCCTTCCGAGGGCCTGCGTGATTCTCTGCTGGTTGAGGACTTCGAGGAAGATTTGCGGTTCGGAATCCCCTTCACCCAATGGACAAACTATAGCGGATTAGGGTTCGCTATGCAATGTTTTTGGGACTCATTCCTCATATTTCAGGCACCCGACGGTTGAAAGAGGTGCCCTCGGTGGATGATGAACACCGGGCCTGATTACCGGTTTTCAGACACGTCAGACCAAGTCTCTCGGGTTGGGGGACGGATCGGGTTGAGCCAGCAATCGCCGGGCGTGTTCGATCAGATCGGGTGGATAATCCTCGCCCTCCAGGACACGCAGGGCGTTGCGGCTCTCCGCCGGACCGGGGCGGAGGGTGTAGTCAAAGACGAGCCGTGTTTGGGCGAATCCCTCACGGAAGTGGTAATTGGCGGCTCGAGGATCGTCTCCAAGCGAGGTCAGGGCGGCATCGTGGGTTGCGACGAGATGGATACCGCCCCCGTTGATCAGGGTGGAGATCACGGCACTTGCAGCGGCGACGCGTTCGGCCGAGTTGGTCCCTCGAAAGGGTTCGTCGATGAGGATGAGGGCCGATTGGTTGGCTTGCGCGGCGCGGACCATCCGTCGAACCTGCCGAACCTCTGCCAGGAAATAGCTCTCCTTTTTTGATAATTCGTCTCGGATGCGAAGGTC
>CAYXGR010000319.1:2045-4099 GCA_964464525.1 uncultured Planctomycetaceae bacterium | reverse complement strand
GTCGCCGATTGCCGATTCTGAAACTTCGCCCTATGCTGTGTCACGATGTGGACGCAGGTCTCGCGAGAAAAGCCCGCCCGGCGCGGCTGGACGCCGGGCATGATGTGCCTGATGTTCATCGGTACGATCGTCCTGGCCCAGGCGATGGTGAGCCGTGCCGTCCTCTCCGGAAGGCAGTCCCCACCCGGTTGGCCCATCGCCTTCACACTCCCGGATGCCTATCGTTGGAACCGAGTCCCGGAATCCCATTCCCCATCCCGCGAACCGTCGGATGCACCCCAGCTCTTGACTCTGATCGGTAACAGCCCGTCGCGCGGACTATGCACCCTGATGATCGGATACGGAGACGCCACGCAGAGACCAGAGATCGTCCGATCGGCCGGCGGTTTCGGGATCCTGGACCAGTTGCTGGGAAGCTGGGAAATCGACGACGGCCCTCTGACCGGTCGCATCATGGTTCGAAGTGACGAGTCCGGCGAAACGAGCATCTACGTCCGAGCCTCGATCGGAGACGATTGCCCCATCGAGATACTCCTTGCATCCGAAGAACCGGCTACTCGTTCCGTATCAATCGTCGAATCGATCTGCGCCTCGATCGAAATCACGGATCGATCGATCCTCGGCAGCCCCCGTGCCAAAGAATAAGTTCGCTCCCCCGGAGAGCATTTGATGTACCTTCTCCACACCTTGCTGTTCGCGGTCATGCCGATGCTTCAGACGTCGCAACCCGCTTCGCGCGGGATGGATGATCTGGGGGATCGCGTCGTCGACGGCAGCTACGGATTCTCGATCCGCGCTCCCAAGGGTTGGAGCCTCGATCGCCGTCAGATCCCCCAGGGTCGGGAAACCACGATCCTGCGGATGATGGAACCGACCCGCCGCGCCGATGTTCACGAGATCCGGCTCCAACACAAAACGATCGGCAAGCCCGTCCCCATCGGCCGGATGCTCCGCCTGCGCGGCTATGAGCTCGATCTCGAACACCCCACCGTCGAGATCGAATCGCAGCAGGTTCAGCCGATCGCCGATCGGCCGGGTGCCTGCCTGGCGGGCATCTACACCGCGGAGGGGATTCACCGGGCTCGATTCGAGGCCATCGTCGAAATCACCTCTGGCAGCTACCTGGTTCTCACGTGCGACGTGCCGGTGTCGATTCGGGATCGCATGGAATCCCTGTTCCGACACGTGACGGCTTCCCTGGAACTCCTGGCCAGCCCGTCCGATGAAAAAGCGATGATACAAGCGCTCGATGCCGGCGCGGCCTGGCTCGCGACATACTCGCCCGATATCCTGAAAAAGTCCCTTGTCAAAGATCGACGCTTTCAAATCGCCTCGAAGGGAAAACCCATCGGCCAGCTCCGGGTGACGGAACGTGTTCGCCGGCGGGATCGGCGAGACGGCATCGAGATCGACGAGGAGCGATGGCTCTTCGAGGATGCCGGAATCGTCCGCCGGGTTCAATCGAGGATGTTTGTGAGTCTGGATTTGACCTATGAACGCTGGCAATCCAGCACCACCCGGTGGATTCCGGCGATAGTGAATCGAGCCGAGCGTCTTGAAAATGCCTTCGAGGAAGGCCTGCGCGAGCGGAATATCCTCGTGACCGGCCAGGCGCCGACGCTCAGTCAGCCCATGCGGGAAAGCCCGCCAATCGAGGTCCCCAAGGCCTACCTGTCGCGAGGCATGATTCGGATGTTACCCCGATTGCTGGCATCGCCCCGGCAGCCCCGCCGAATCGGATTTTTCACATTCGATGCCGATCGCGCGGGTCTGATCGTGCAACTATTCGAAATCCGGGGCGAATGTGAGCCGCCGGCGAATGTGAGCATGCAGACGAGCCAGTTCGTTTGCATTGAACAGCGCGAGGGTCTGGCTGAAGTTTCTTCGATCGATTATGTGGACGAATCGGGCGCGATCCTTTTCACAAAGGCTGGCGATTGGACCCTGAAATCTGAAACTCCAGCCGCATTGGAACGAACCTTCGCCGGTCGCCTCAGGGAAGCAAGCAAGGCGATGGCCCGTCTCGAAAATCGCTATCACGAGGATCGCGCGCG
>CAYXGR010000319.1:0-1945 GCA_964464525.1 uncultured Planctomycetaceae bacterium | reverse complement strand
AATCAGCATCGCATCGCCGTAACTGTAGAACCGATACCCCTCCCGAATCGCGACGCGATAGGTGTTCATAATGCAATCCCGTCCCGCGAACGCGCAGACCAGTGCGAGGAGCGAGCTGCCGGGCAGGTGAAAGTTCGTCAGCAGTGTGTCGACCGACCGAAAGCGGTAGGGAGGATAGATCAGAATATCGGTCCAGCCCTTCCCGGCTTCGAGCGCACCGCTCACGCCGCAGGATTCCAACACGCGGACGCTCGTACTGCCCACGGCAACCACGCGACCCCCGGCCGTCCGAGCCTGCTGAATCGCCGCCACGTTGTCCGACGATAACGCATACCATTCGCTGTGCATCGGATGATCCGCCAGATCCTCGACCTCGATCGGCTGAAAGGTGCCGAGACCAACATGCAGGACGACCTCCGCCGTCGAGACACCGCGCTGTCGGAGCTCGTCGAGCAGAGGCTTCGTGAAGTGCATCCCCGCCGTCGGTGCCGCGACCGCTCCGGGAACATCGGCATAGATCGTCTGGTATCGGTCCCGATCGTGTCGATCCTGCCGGTCCGCATCGTTCCGTCGGATATAGGGCGGCAACGGCGCCGTGCCGATCTCGTTCAGCACGACGCCCGCAACATCCGGCGGATCGATCGCCACCTCGCAACGACCGCGCGTATGCACCCGAATCAGAGTCATCGACCAGCGAGAATCCCCCAACCGCAGGCGTTCACCCGATTGGAGCCGACCCGCACCCCGAAGCATGACCTCCCAGCGACCGATCGCCGATTCCCGAATGAACAAGCCGGGGATCCGACCGCCGGTCGCTCGATGGGCGACGAACTTCGCCGGTAGCACCCGCGTCGTGTTGAGCACCAGACAGTCGTTCGGACGCAGCAGCTCGGGCAGATCGCGGAAGATACGATGTTCGATCTCGCCGGTCTCGCGACGGAGGACGAGCAGACGCGCGGCATCGCGCGGCTCGCACGGCGCCTGGGCGATCGACTCGGGGGGAAGCTCATACAGTAGCGATGCGGTCTTAATCGTGAGAATCCATCGAATGGGTGATTGATCGTCCCGTCCCGCGATCGGGCGGCAATCTCGACCGATAAAACGCGCCGGCATCACGGCATCGGCCGAAAACTTTACTCGCGCGCATGCGAATCCTACGATATTCTAAGACGAAAGCCGACAGAAGAGGATAGTTAAACGTTAGGTAGTGGTTCACTTTGGGGAGCATCGGCGTCCCGCCGGTGCGAAATCGGCCTTCTCAACCATGCACCGGCAACAGGCCGGCGCTCCCCGCAATTAAATGAACCACTGCCGGAGCGCAAAACGCCCAATGGTGGCTACGATTCCGAGAAGTTGAGGTTCAACCGATATGTCCCTTGTTCCCCAGGATCACCCCCTGCACCGCTGGTTCGCGGCCCTGATCGAGGCCAGCTTCCAGTCGGAGATCGGCATCTCCGATGCCACGGTCCTGGACTACCTGACGGAACTCCTGACCGACTTCATCCACGTCGAGCGGATCAACCTCCTGACCGATGGCAGCGGCCGGCGGATCCAGGACATCGCCGAGATGCTCTGCGAGGCGGAGATGAACCCGGCGATGACGCCCGATGATCGCCGCCGCGAATACCATCGCCACATCGGCGACTTCACCCTGTTCTGGACGGGCATCTACCCTGAGAACCTCCGCCGCCTCCAGCGGCGCCAGTCCCGTGACGATTTGCTCAACTACTTCGACCAGGGCAAGCGGTCCTACGGCATCGCCTCCGACCTCAGCAGCGACAACACCCGCCCCCCCGCCTCGGTCCTCCGCCAGTTGAGCGACCAGTTCGAGTACTGTGTCTACGGTCTCGGCCTGGTCCGCAAGCAATGGGAACAGACCGGCCCCGGCGACAACCTGTCAACATTCATCACCAGCAATTAATAACTGCGCGGGGTGCCATGCTTA
>CAYXGR010000318.1:1987-4134 GCA_964464525.1 uncultured Planctomycetaceae bacterium | reverse complement strand
CGGGTAAGCATGCAGGTGTGCCACTGCTTCAAGCAGTGCCGGTTCCGTGCGCGGGTGCCCCATCCTTTGCGTAGCAAAGGTTGGGGAATCGCACTTCGCTGAGTGAACCCATGCCCCACTCTTTCTTTTAAGAAAGGATGGGGCATCCGGCGTCCGTAGGTAAATAAGCGATAATCCACAATCGTAAAACGAACGTGTGCCTCATCCTTGATGAAAGAATGAGGCACACCGCTCTATCGATATATTTTAACTTTTTTTAATTTTGACGTTTTGACGTTTTGACGTTTCGACGTTTCCCCCCGATCAGGAATCCGCGTTGACGGAAGTCCCGACCTCGGATTCTTCATGCGGGCTGGCCGGTTCCTTGTCGGCGAATCGTGCGTTGCCCAGTGGCGGCGACAGAATCGATTGCCCCCCGGTCGTGTCCGACGACGGATAGGAGGCCAGCGAAGCCCATCCACCCTGCTTTTGGGCGGCCACCGCCTCATCCCGTGAGGCCTGGGCCAGTCGGGTCACATCGTCAACCTGGTCCTTCGCCGGGGCGTAGTCCGGGTTGTTGGCCAGTGCATTCCGCAGCGCCCAGGCCGCATGCTCATAGTCCAGCATGTCGATGCAGACCGACGCCACGTTGGTATAGGCCACTTCCACGGGAACCACCTGCTGAAACGAGGCAACGCTTTCGCCGAAGCGCCCCTGCCGGCTCAGCGCGATTCCGAGGTTCATCCAGGCCTGGCTGAACTTCGGCGCGATCTCCAGCGACTTGCGGAATTGCTGCTCGGCCCCGGAGTAGTTGTTTCTCTGTAGCGAGCAGAACCCGAAGTTGTTTCGCAGAATGGCGCAATCGGGGTTCTCCTCGATTCCCTGCATGAGAATCAACTGCGCGTCTTCGATCCGGTTCATCTTCTGGAAGATCAACCCGAGCCGGTTGTAGGCCTTCGTCAGACGCGGATCCGCCTCGATCGCCTGCGAATACTGATGAATCGCCCCCATCAGATCGTTCTGATGTTCCAGCACCTGACCGGCCGCGTAGTAGGTTGCCGGCGAGATCGACGGAGTATCGAACTCCGCGACCTCCTCTTTCTGTTCCGAACAACCCAGACCGAAGGGTACTAAAATGAGTACGGCAAAATAGGAAATAATTGCGTGTTTCATGGTTCAACCTCCTGAAGAAGCGCCGCCACCGGCACCCCTTAGATGATACGCGTTCCCTCGAAGTTCCGGTTGCCGGGCGACTTCCTGCCCGCCGGTGGACTCGGCTGCGGGCATCCCGCGTCCGCCTGCGAGCCCCACAACCACGTCGATGGGGTAGAGGCTGGGAACGGCCTTAGACATAAACGTCTTTGCCGATGCGAGCCGCAACTCGACCAGGTCTTCGTCGCCGAGCCGGGTGTCGTAATGCAACGTTCCACCCGTCGTCGAGAGAAGTTCGGCATAACGTTCCAGTCGCGCTTGCCCCGTGCCGGACAGTTCGGCCGTGTGTGGGATGAAGTGAATATCCGCGATGGATCGATCGGCCATCATTGCCTGATCATTGTGATAGGCGAAGTACTCGCCCAGCGTACGCTGCTCTCTGAAATCGGTTAAAGACGGCGAGTTCAGTGACACCGTGTCCTCTGGTGGAACACAGGCGCCCGCCGCCACGGCGAACCATGCCCCCGCACAGAGCATGCCGGTCAAACGCAGATTCATCGGTGTGGCTCCTCGGCGGAAGAATAGATGACTTATCGTGGGCTCCTCCTTCTACGAGGGGTGCGACTTTCCTCGAACCGGACTCCGCCATCGCCGGTTGTGGAAAGGTGGGTCGGCTACGACCGCACAACCACCCTTTGCCTGTAGGCATTGGGTAGTCTGGGTAAAGGTTAAGATATGTCTGGCATACAGGCAGAAGGAAATGGGAGGGATTTCAGATTCGCCGCGGATGGCACCGTGTGGCCCTTATTATTCAACCCATCGGCGAGAATGAATATATACGGACCGAACGGATCGATCAGAGCCGCGCCCGCAAGGAAGCGATACACGTCTGTCTCACTAATACCGTCCTATATAGGCGAGTACCGGGTGCATGGGTGCCGGGTGCCATGCTTACACGTCCCGGCAGTATGGGACGGGTAAGCATGCGCGTGTGCCACTGCTTCAAGCAGTGCCGG
>CAYXGR010000318.1:0-1887 GCA_964464525.1 uncultured Planctomycetaceae bacterium | reverse complement strand
CGGCAGTATGGGACGGGTAAGCATGCGCGTGTGCCACTGCTTCAAGCAGTGCCGGGTGCATGGGTGTCGGGTGCCATGCTTACACGTCCCGGCAGTATGGGACGGGTAAGCATGCGCGTGTGCCACTGCTTCAAGCAGTGCCGGTATCCTGTGCTTGTGCGAGTGCCCCATCCTTTGCGCAGCAAAGGGTGGGGAATCACCCATCGCTGCGTAAAGGATGGGGCACCCGGCTGTTTTTGTTGTTGTTATTTTGACTTTTTGACTTTTTGACGTTTCGACTTTTCGACGTTTCATTTCCAACGCACACTCGGTACTTGACGCAATAACCACCTCCTTGTAGAAGAAGGGTCCGCTCGAAAAAGGGGGAGCACGTCGGATGACCATGCCGAACGATCTTTATCGCACCTCGCTGGCCCTGCTGACCGACCTCTATCAGCTCACCATGGCCTATGCCTATTGGAAGGCCGGTGTCCACGACCGCGAGGCGGTTTTCAACCTGTCTTTTCGCCGGCACCCTTTTAACGGCGGTTTCACGCTCGCCTGTGGGCTGGAGTATCTCGTTGGTTTCCTCGATCGATTCCGATTCGACGAAAGCGATCTGGCCTATCTCGCGGACCTCCGGGGAAACGACGACAAGCCGCTCTTCGAGACGGCCTTTCTCAATTATCTGAGTAAGATGAAACCCGAGTGCGATATCGACGCGATTCCAGAGGGAACCGTCGTGTTCCCCCACGAGCCGCTGGTCCGCGTCCGAGGTCCGATCATTCAGGCACAAATCCTCGAAACCCCGTTTCTGAACATGATCAACTTCCAGACACTCATCGCTACAAAGGCCGCTCGCGTCTGCCAGGCCGCCCGTGAGGAGGCAGTGCTGGAATTCGGCCTCCGCCGCGCCCACGGCATCGACGGCGCCATCGCCGCCAGCCGCGCCGCGTTTATCGGCGGCTGCGCGGCGACGTCCAACATCCTCGCGGGCAAGCTCTTCAACATCCCCGTCCGAGGAACCCACGCACACAGTTGGGTCATGAGCTTCGACACCGAGCAGGAGGCCTTCGAGACCTATGCCCGGGCCATGCCCAATAACTGCGTCTTTCTCGTCGACACCTACGACACCCTCGAGGGCGTCCGTCGGGCGGTCGAGACCGGCATTCGTCTCCGAGAACACGGTCACGAAATGGTCGGCATCCGGCTGGACTCCGGCGATCTGGCCTACCTCAGTATCGAGACACGCCGCATCCTCGACGCCGCGGGTTTCCCCAAGGCCGCCATTCTCGCCAGCAACGACCTCGACGAACACATCATCGAAAGCCTCAAGGATCAGGGCGCCCGAATCGCCGTCTGGGGCGTGGGCACCCGACTCGTGACCGGTCACGATCAGTCCGCATTGGGCGGGGTCTATAAGCTCTCCGCCATCCGCCGACCGGGCGAGGCGTGGTCTTATAAATTGAAACTCTCCGAACAGGCGATCAAGATCTCCAATCCCGGGATTCTTCAGGTCCGTCGTTTTCATGAAAACGGCCGGCTCATCGCCGACGCCATCTATGATGAGAGCGGTGAGCTCCGAGGGGCCTGCACGATGGTCGATCCACAGGACATGACGCGGCGCAAGACGATTGCCGAGGGGACGCCGTTTTCCGATCTGCTTGTGCCCATCTTCCGGAAAGGCGTGTGTGTATACGAATCTCCACGATTGGAGGACATCCGCCGACGCGCCGGCGAACAACAGGTGGCATTGCACACGGGCATCAAGCGGTTCAAGAACCCGCACGAGTACCCCGTCGGTCTCGAATCGAACCTGTACGAACTGAAGACCCGCCTGATCCTCGAAGCCCGGAATCGCAACACGTCGCGTCCATAATTTCAGAGCCGCGACCGTAAGGGAGCGGT
>CAYXGR010000317.1:0-4172 GCA_964464525.1 uncultured Planctomycetaceae bacterium | reverse complement strand
TTTTAGAGGGTGGGCGGTGACCGACTCCCTTACGGTCGCGGCTCTGATAAACGTGCTGTGGGAGGGATCCGGTCGTGAAGCAGGCCTATTTTTGGTGCTATCCCTGGGATCTGGAAGACGAGGGTATCGAGATCGCCCTTGGTCGGATGGCGGGTGAGATCGGTGTCGATGCGATATCAATCGCGGCGGTTCTGCCTGGTCTGACGGCATTTCGCGCGCGGGCCATAAAAGGGCGGCGCACGATCCACCGCGAGGCGGGCGCACATTTTCAGCCTTCATCCGAATGCTATTCGAATACGCGGCTGCGACCTGCGGCGGCAGCGTGGATGAAATCTCGGAATCCACTGGAAAAAATCGCATCTGCGTGCGCTGCGAACGGATTGAAACCGCGGGCGTGGGCCGTCTGCTGCGAAAACGAGGTGCTGGCAGCCCGGCATCCGATGGCGACGTGCGTGGATGTCTTCGGCGACTCGATCGCGGGACGACTGTGCCCGTCGAACGCCGATGTTCGCGAATATGTCGCGGCTCTTGCAGTGGATTTGACGAAGAACACTCCACTCGACGTGTTGGAGCTTCAGTCGGCCGACTTCGGGGGATCCGCCCGGCCGAATCTTTATCAGTCAGGCGTCGATATCGGGCAGGTTGGGCGTTTGCTCGCGAACGGGTGCTTCTGCCCCGCCTGCCGGCAACGGGCCGAGGACGCGGACATCGACGCCGAAGCCGTCCGGCTGACTATCCTGTCCATTCTGGAGCCGTTGTTGCGTCTGGAACCGGCGCGGTACGCCACCTACGGCGATGTCCTGTCGGAAAACGCGAACCTGGCGGCCTGGCATCGGATGCGATGCGAGTCGGTGTGCTCGCTGATCAAGTCGGTTCGCCGCCGGACGAGTGCGCGGCTGCTGTTGCACATCGCCGTCGATGCGTGGGCCAGTGGTGCGGATGTCGGGATGCTGCGTGAACATTGCGACGGATTTATCGCGTCGCCGTGGCATGCGGACACGGAGGCGTTGCCCCTTGTCCGTGCGGAAACATTGGCCCACGCGTGCGAGGCGATCGAGCAGGTGGAGGTCGGCCTGCCGTGTTATCCGCCCCGCTGCGTCGACGGGCCGGGGTTGGTGACGGCGGTTCACGAGGCGTCGCAGGCGGGCTATGGGGGGATCGGATTTTCCAACTACGGGCTGGCCCCGGAGCCGTGCCTGGATTGGGTGCGTCAGGCGATTCGCTATGCGCGTCGGGAATCCCGATAACTTCACATGTCTTTTATGTCGCTTCGTGGATTCCGTCTCGGTTTGGAAATGAGGCGATTGCACGATTACCCATCGCAAGTGGACCCGCCCCGATGAGGCCGAAACGAGTCCATGACAGAATCGGCGGATTCCATGTCGGCTTCAGCCGAGAAGTTTTCGTTTGCCATCGACTTCAGTCGGTGGTGGGCTCTCCACACAACGACCCTCAGCCGGCTTCAGCCGGACTTTCATGACTGAATCACGGCGAACAGGGTTCCAGCAAGTACCGTTCATGGGGGCTTCCTCATAGGAGGTGGCTGGTATCTGGTAACTCGTAACTCGTAACTCGTAACTCGTAACTCGTAACTAAAATAGCTCCGAACGACACCCGCCGATTGTGTCATGGACCCGGCCGAAACATGTCAGCAGAACTCCCGCCGGTTTATGAAATTTACTGAGCACGGAGTAAAAATGAGACAGGCGGGACCGAGGAGAGTGTCCTCGATCCCGCCTGCGCTCCGTTCCCCACCAGGCCAGAGGCCTGCGAAATAAACTTACCTCAGCAGTTGCAGAATCTGAGAGGACTGCTGACTTGCCACGCCCAGCAGCGAGATGCCGGACTGGAGCAGGACGTTTTGTCGGCTCAACTCTGCTGTCTCCAGCGCGAAGTCCGTATCACGGATCACGCCCCGTGCCTCATTCAACGCCTGCTTGGTGGCGTTGAGGGAGTTGATCGAGGTCTCCACCTGGAACTTCTGGAAACCACCGATACGACCGCGTTGTGTGGCGACCTGATTGATCGCCGCCTTGGCGACAGTCACGGCGTTGTTGGCGTTGGTGGACAGGTCGTTGCTCCCACCGCTCTTCAGCGAAGAGAGATAGCCGTCGGTGCTGTTTCCGAGATCCTGGGCGAACAGGCCCTCGACTCCGAGGGTGGCCTGGGTGCTCGTGCTGGTACCCAACTGGAAGGTCGAGCCACCGCCGGTGACCGTGACGACACCCGCGCTGCCGGCCGTGTTTCCGGCCGCTGTCAGGAAGAATTCACCGCTGGTGCCGTTGGAGCTGAAGCTCACGCGCAGGCCGTCGGCGAAGGCGGTCTGACCGTTGACGGTGACGGCGGCGTCTGTTCCGGAGGTATAGGACACGTCGACGAAGTCCGTGTCGCCGCTGATGTGAGAGGCCGACACAAACGCGTCTTTTCCGAATGTCCGGCTCTGGAGATGAAGCGTGTTGCCGCTGACGGAGGCGGAGACGCCCGTCTCGGATGAAGCGGAAATAATCTTGTCGCGGACACTGGTCAGGGCTTCACTGTTCGTGACAACGATTGTGGCCGTACCCAGATTACCGGCGACTGTGAACTCGGCGGCACTGACCGAGGTCGTGTTGGCCACGGTGGCGGATGCGACGGCACCGGCCGTGGTGACATTCACGGTGAGTGTCGCGTTGGACTGGCTGGTTCGGCGGGAGAATACGCGGATGTCGCTGATATCGGTCTGTGCGGTTCCATCGGATGTGGTGCGGATGGACTGCTGGCCGTCGAGCAGCTTCTTTCCATTAAACGAGGTGGTCTGGACAATCCGGTTGATGGATTCTATTGCGTTGTCGATCTGGGCCTGGTTGGCGGCGATTTCTGAGGAGCTGAGGCCACCGGAACTGGTGCTCTGTGCGGCAAGTGTTTCGATTTCGGAGAGCAGGCTTCCGACCTCGACGAGAGCACCGTCTGCGGTGTTCAGTACGGTGTTGGCTCGCTGACCATTTGAGATGGCGGCCTCGACGCCGGTCAGCTCCGCGGACAAGCTTTGTACGGCGATCAATCCTGCGGGATCATCGGAACCTTTGTTGAGCTTGAAGCCGGTCGAGAGACGTGTCAGGGAGTTGGACTGTTCATTTGTTGTCTTGCTGAGGATGTTCAGCAGTGTCAGTGTGTTTGAATTTGTGATTGTCAGACCCATAATGCTCTTTCCCTTTCTAGCCAGTGGAGATCGAGGCTGGCCCCCACCACTCGTTTTCAGTACTGCCACAAGCAGTACGATTGTTTCCAGCACAGTCATCCATATTTTCGCCCATGTGCAGGGAAAACCTAAGATATAACAAAACTGGAAACAAACGGTCGGAGATTATCGACAATCAGTGATAAGTCTCTGCCTGACAGTACATAACGACAACGGTCCTAATAGCATCAGCGTCCGCTTTCAGGCTGTTCTCTGTATTGTGGGGGGTGGGTCCGATTTAGTCGGGATCGAGACGGACTGGACGGTTTGCCGCGGTCTTGGAGGATGGGGATGTGTTTTCGGTCTTTGTCGCATTCGCCGCACCGGAAGCCGGTGCCTGAGCAAGACCGGCCTCATAGGCCCGCAACCGGGCGAAGGCTGCTTTGGGAACCGGTCCGATGCGCCACTCGCCCTGTTCCCGGCGAATGGCAAGCCGGATCACACGGCCGGATTTGTTGCGTTTTGGGGCGTAGTCCTCGAGATCGTATTCGGCGGTGAGGAGATAGGCGGGGCCTTCGATTTCCGGAACCTCGGGCAATCGCTTGATGGATCGGATCCGGGCTTCCTTCAATACGTTGTAGGTGGACTCGAATCGTTTCGGCAGGAGCGGATCACCGGACTGGGTGCTGAGCATCAATCGGACCTGATCATACTGCCCCTCCGAACAGGCACGCAAGAAGCGGTCGACGAAGCGATTCAGCGAGACATCGTTCGATCTCAGATCGTCCGAGAAGACGAACCGGGGCTGCTTTTCCGGATTGGGATAGACCGCCGATGGAAAAATATCGTCGGCGTTATAGACGGGATCATCGATCCACAGAACCCAGATCACGGCGCTGACGAGCACGGTTGCAAGCAGAACCATGCCGTAACGGGTGAATCGTCGAAGCCTGGATCGAAGGGGACCGGGGTTCATGCCAGAACGATATCGGAATCCGGACATTTTGGACACCCC
>CAYXGR010000316.1:0-4200 GCA_964464525.1 uncultured Planctomycetaceae bacterium | reverse complement strand
GGTGCCACAGCAAAACACTTGGTGCCACAGCAAAACATTTAGCGCAGAGAAAAGCGAGACGATAAACACGATGCAAAAGAAAATCATTCTCGGCGCCTCCGTTTTTTTCTTCCTGGTTGGCGCATTCTATCTCTTTTCCTATCGAGATCGCGCCGCGCGGCGACCTTCCGGCAATAACGGGGTAGAGGCCGTTCGGCGTTTTGTGTCTTCTCCGACTTCGCAGGAGGCCCGCCCGATCAGCGGATCGCAATTGCCGCTCAGCCCCGGGGGTAAACCTCGGATTGTCGTCTATGACGAAATCACACACCGGAGAAAATATCAGCTCGAGGCGGAAAAGTGGGAGCCCGATGAAATCGGAACGGGCTTTCACGTGGAAAAGCTGCAACTTCAGATCTTCATGCCAAGGGGCGAGATCACCCATATCCGTGCGGACGAGGCGGATATCACGGTTGCAACAAAGTCGCGTAATCGCATCGAGGCGCAGCGAGGAATCTTGAAGGGGCACGTCAAGGTCATCATCGATCGCACGACCGAAGCCTGGCGGCAGGAGAACCCAAACCTCGCGGCGCGCGAGGCGCATCCCGATGACTTGATCACGATTGACATGGAGTCGGCCCAGTTCGACATGGACCGTTCGACACTGCTCTCCGAGGGATCGGTCGTGGTCGACTGCGCGGATGCCCGCATCGAGCAGGTGAAGGGGCTGTCGGTGCATTGGGACGAGGTTGACAATCGCATCGAGACCCTTCGATTCGCGCAGGGCGGCAGGATGGTGCTGAGGCGAGGTGCCGAGACGATTGATTTTGCCCTGCCGGGCACGGAACGGCGACGAAAACCTCACGGGTCGGTGGGTCGTGCCGGCACGACGGGTACACTTCCTGGTCGGGGAACCACCGGGCCGATGCCCCGAGCACAGGCCAACCGGCCGATTGCAATTGAATCGATCACCGCCAGTCAGGCCGCGGAGGAGATTCGCCTTGCCGGGCGCATCTCACCCAATCAGCCGGTCTCCCTGGACTCCGTCGAGGGGCCTTCCAAACCGAACTCCGTGGAACGGCGCGACTTGCGAACCCGGGACGAACTCAGCGCCGAGATGGAGCGAATGAAAAGCGAAGCCCGTACGGGACTGACCGGCGAAAAGACCGTTTCCGGTCGGGCAACGCTGGACGATATTCTCGCGCCGCGGAAGAAGAAGGTTCATACCTACCGAGCCGAGTTCAACAATCGGGTAATCGTGGAACAGAGGGCCGAGGGACGTCGAATCGGCGAATTGAAGGCGGACAAGCTGGAGGTGCATTTCGATTTCGGGAGCCGCCAGCGGATGATGGCCGGACCGCGGGCGTCCGCGAAAAAGACGCCCGCCGAAGGAGTTTCACCCGGTATCGATGTCAAGCCGAAGTCGCAGGCTTCGGAGACGATTGTCGAAGTAGATCCGAGGAAAAATCAATCAGAGATCATTCTCACCTGGAACGGGCCATTGGAATTGCAGCCCATCCCGATGGATCCGGTCCATCAGACCGGCAAGCGTTTCGACGTCATCGCCAATGGTTCGCTGGTGGAGCTCTGGAACGAACAGGGCCGCGCGTCCTGCACGCAGTTGGTCTATCGCAGCGAACCGCGTCAGATCTGGCTGAGTGGTGACGAGGCCCGAACCGTCGAGATGTCTCTTTCCGGTGGTCAGATTCTCATGGGCCGAGAGGTCTTTTTCGATCAGAAACGCGGCCTCGGTCGCGTGGATGGCGCCGGGCAGATACACGATAAGGGTAGTCGACCGGGAGCCGTCGCATCGGCCATGGGCAACGGATCGCCCTTGCAGGTAGATACTTCGCCGGATGGGAAGACGGATCCCAAGCCGCGCGATCCGGTCACGATCCGCTGGTCGCGGGGCGTCGATCTGGAGGTCGGCAGCCGCGTAGTGAAACGGATCGATCCGAAGACCGGTCTGCTTCGAGACAAGGAGAAGGAGTACTTGCGACGGGCGTGGTTCCACGGCGAAGTGTTTTTCGACCGGGGCGAAGAGCAACTCAACGCGGACGAGGTCGCGGCGACGTTTTTCGTGCCATCGGCGGGCGACGCCGTGTCCGAGCAGATCGAACACCTGAACATGTCCGGCACTGTTCGCTTCGGAAAGGACGACAAGTTCATCTCCGCCGATCTGCTCGATGTGGAATTGCTCCTGACTCCTGCCGGTCGAAGTGTTCCGCGAACGGTGGATGCCGTCGGTCAGGCGCTCGTCCGGCAAGGTCAACGTGAGATTCATGGAGAATCGCTCCACGTCGTGCTCGGTCAGTATCCTGGCGAGGTGAAGCCGGCGCGGGACGGTGCACCTCCCCAAGTCGGCAAGCCGCGACTGGGTGTGGAAGCGCTGGATGCCTCCGGTGACGTTCTCGTTCTCGATCCCGAGCACAATCTGAAGATCAGCCGCGCCGAGACGTTGCGAACGAAACTCCGCAATGGGAACGAGCTGGTTCGCGCGATAGTCGTCAGCCCGAGTCCGGATGTGATGGCTCGTGCACGGTTCGGAAACATGGCCGTACACGGCCATCGCATCGAAATGGATATGGATCGCGAAACGATCGACGTGCCCGGTCCGGGCAAGGGGTGGATGGCGCGTGATTCGTCAGAGGTCGACAACCTGCGTGAACCTACACCGGCCGAGCGAGCCCTGGTTGGCGGGGCCTGGATGCTGACGCGCCGAAAGCTCGGTTTGCAAGGCCCGCTCAGTCCGCTGGAAGACGAACTGGTGGCCCAGGCGGCTGGGATCGCACGGGGGAAGATCGGGCCGAAACGGACCCCCGGCGCCATGAAGATGACCTGGACCGGCGGAATGCAGATGCGCCTGGCAAGAAACTACGGTGTTGTCGTTGGGCAGGTCTATGCCCGGCAGGATGGTCTGGAGCTTCGATGCGACAAGTTGACCATCCGATTCGCGAAGGAGAAAGACGCCGGGGCCGGGAAAGACAAGGGGCGTCGCTCCCGATTGGATACCGGGACAGATGCGGGTTTTGTGATCAAGACGGATCGTCGCCGGCCGGCCTATATCATTGCCGAGGGCCATGCCAAGGCGTTCAGCAGTGATTACGCTCCAGGTAGTTCGGAAAATCTCGCTGGCCGACTATTAAGCCGAATCTACATTGGCGGAGACCAGATCGTTGCCGATCTTGAGCATGAACAGATGTCGGTGCCCTGTTCCGGGAGTCTTCTGATCGAAGACTATCAGGTCGAGCGGCGCGACGGAGGTGTCCGACAAACGGCCCAAAATGCCAGCCTCGGGCCGCTGATGGGTTCGGTTCGGGGTGAGGGGCCGAGCCAGACGTTGCTGGAATGGTCCAACGCGATGGACTTCTTTGTGGACCGAGGTCTTGTTACGTTTGACAAGGACGTGAGCATGTACCATTGCAGCGGCCAACACCTGCTCTTGAAGGAGCAGTTGGCGGAGTCTATGAATCTGAACAAGAGCGATCTTCACCGCCTGAGGAACGGGCGGCAGGCGAGACTCACCTGCGGGACATTGCTTCTCGAATTCCTGGTCGACAAGTCGTCTGCTTCGGCCGATGAGGGGCCGTTTGTTCGGGCCAATGACCTTCAGCGGCTAATCGCCAACGATGCGGTATTACTCGTCGAGGGCAGTCGAAGCCTGATGGGCGAGTATCTTCAATACCTGCGCGACTCTCAGGAAATCCGGCTCGAGGGAAGCAACACGATGCAAGCCCGCATTTTCGATGAGAAGGATGGGGAACGGCTTCGACAATGGTTCGGCCCGTTGTTGATCTGGAACCGCCAGACCAACCGGATCGAATCTCCCGGTGCGACCATTCGCACGAGCAGCCGCTGATTCCCTCACGCCGCGGCTTCGATTTTCATTCTTCCATTCATTAAGCCGTCCGCGAGCGGGAGACGCGCGCCAGGGGACCGCCTTCCTGTGAAGCCACATTACTCACCGATTGAACAGAGCCGCGACCGTAAGGGAGCGGTGGGTGTGGACTCGCAGCGATCGTGCAGTCGACATTCCATATCGTAGCGTTTCATAATTCTGATGGTCTGGAATCGTTTTGGGAGAGCGGGCGATGACCGGCTCCCTTACGGTCGCGGCTCTGATGGGAGCGGTGGGTGTGGACTCGCAGCGCTCGTGCAGTCGACATTCAATCGGTAGAGTTTCATGATCCCTATATTCAGGAATCGTTTTTGGGGGGTGGGCGA
>CAYXGR010000315.1:0-4217 GCA_964464525.1 uncultured Planctomycetaceae bacterium | reverse complement strand
CAAAAAAACTGCCGGCTGAAGCCGGCAAGAGAATCCGCGGATTCTGTCATGGACCTCAACCGATCCGGCGATTTCGGTCCCCCTTGCAAGATCGGGAGATTCCGGGGATACTGGCGCGATTCTGGAGAGTCGGTCGGCTGGCTAGCGGCATGGGTGTCGCCGCCGGGCGTCTGGCGGCGTTTGACCCCTTGGAGTGCATGCCACTATGTATGCGATTGTCGAAGACGGCGGCAAGCAGTATCGCGTCGAAGAAGGCGATACGATCTATATCGAGAAACGGGATATTCCCGAAAACACCGAGTCGGTCGAATTTGACCGGGTCCTGATGTTGGGCGACGGCGCGTCGAGCCGGTTCGGCAATCCACTGGTGGACGGCGCGAAGGTCACGGCTCGTCTCGATGGCGCGATCAAGGGACCGAAGGTCGAGATCATCAAGTTCAAACGGCGCAAGGGCTATCTCCTTCACAAGGGCCATCGTCAAAAGCATCTGAAGGTCACCATCGATAAGATCAGCGGATGATGATGGCGCGCGATTCGCGCGGTGTTCATGTTGAATTCATTTCGGCGTCCGTTTTTAGGGTCGCGGCGGATGCATATCGACGCTGCAGCCTGTCCGATCTCTTTTCTCAATTGAAGGATGACCGCCGATGAGTGTTCGCTTCGGTGTCTGGATCGTTGCGGGGTTGGCTGCGATCGGTTTGTTCGGACGGTGTGTCGAATCAACAACGCTACACAGCGTCGATCCGCCCTCAACCGATCTGCCTTCAACCGATTCAGTTGTGAATGCGAACGGGGGATCAGCCGAGGGATCAGTCGATCGATTGGCGGTTGATCCCAAGGGTGCATCGACTTCCGAATCGCCCGGACCGATCACGGTGGTGTCCGAATCCGATACCCTCGTCGATCCGGTGACCGGTGAGACGGCCTACCGAATTCGCTTCAAGCCTTCCCAGGATCGACCGCTGTATTACGTAATCGAGAACGAATATCGCGAGCGGGGCGGTTTTCTGGGTACCTTCAACCTTTCCTATTCGACGCGGGCGAGCGATCGTCGATCGATCATCCAACGCAGGCTTCCCACCACACCCAGGCCTTCCACCACACCCAGACCTCCCTCCACACCGTCGAAGAAGGGTTCGGCCGATCAATCCCCGCTGATGAATCTGAAATGGCAGTGTGATCGTTACGAATTTCGAGAGAAGGGCATGGGGGCGGAAGTCAAGTATGATTCGCTTCGCGATCTGTACCCGGTCAGTGCCCTTCGCGGGCTTGGAACGATAGCGGGTTCGACGGCGACGTTTACCCTGAACCCCGAGACCGGGGTCGTGGGATCCACTCAAATCACGCTGGCTCGGATGACGGCACCAGTCACCCGGAAAAAGCTCTCCAGCCTGGCGAATCGCTGCACGCTGACGCGGGCCAACCTTCAGAAGCTTCTGGACGATCTGGGAGCGTTGTTTCTGCCCGGTTCGCCGAAGCGAATCGGCGAGAGTTGGACGCGTAGTCGGCGGGACGCCATCAGCAATTACGGCCATTCCGTGCTCGATTACCAGTTTACCCTGGCCGAGGTTCGGGATGTGGAGAATCGACACGTGGCCCGGATCGAGATCGGGGGCGACCTTCGGCTTGAACCCACACCCGTGCGGGAGGGGGCCCTGGCACGAAAACGTGCGAAGAAGCGGATCGATTACAAGATCGACAGCGCGGCCTGCAGCGGCTCGATCGAATTTGATATCACCCGCGGCGAGCTTGTCAGCCTCAGGCTCCGCCGGGAGTCGGAATTGTCCGCCAAGATGCCGTCGAAGGACAACGAGCCTACGACGGTCGAGAAGGGGGCGTCACAGGTGCTGCGGGTCGCGGTCAGCGACAGCCCGCCACCCAAGCCCATGATCGTCGGCGGTCCGAAACCGCCTGTCGAGAAGGAGTCGGCGAAGCGAGGCACGGGGCCACACAAGGGTCGGATCGTGAAGGATCCCAATGCCGCTCGACGGCGTGCTACTCCACCCCGTCCAAACGCCAGACCGCCGATCGCCTCGCAATCACGCGGCACTCCCGGTCGCCCGGGTGCGGTGGCCCCGCGAGGTGGGCGGGCCATCCAATCGTCGGGCGGCAAGCTCCCCTTGAGGGTCCGGCCCATCATTCCGGAGCCCGTTCGCGGGCGGGCGACAACACGGCCCACCACGCAACCATCCAACTGATCACCCGGCTCCGAGCGCGTCCGAAAACAGGCCGGTCCGGCAAATTCGGCGCATCCCCGTTTTCTGACTGGATTCCTCCTTGACAGCCTCTCCCCGGCGTCATAAGACACGCCTGATGAGCGTCGACGACTGGCGACGAAGCATGGGCATCCTCGCAATATCCAATGATGTCGCCGGTGATCCGCGCGACCTGATAATACACCCGACTCGTTTTGCGATCGGGCACGATGGCCTCGTCTCCGAGGTCGATTGACAACTGAGTTGTTTGAAAGGAGTCGTACGATGAAACGTGTCAGCAAGTTTGCGGGTCTGTGCCTCTTTGCGCTGGTGGCGACGGGCTGTAGTAAAGGTCCGGTCGCGACGGTGACGATGAGCGAGACCATCGAGCCGAAAACACCCCTCGCCGAAGACAATATGCACATCGCGGTCTACAACGCGAAGGTGGAGGGCACGACGGGCGAGTTCGACCAGACCAAGTGGGCCAGCATGGCGGCCGACATGATCCAGTATGAATTGGAGCAGGCGGCCGAACGTCATGGCGTTCCGGTCAAACTCGTCGATCGCGAGCACATGAAGGTTGCCATGGCCGAGAGCGACATGGCCTCCGCCGGCATCACCGAAGACACCACCGGGATGGCGGGTTCGGCCTTGCAGGGGACTACGTCCATCATTACCAGCAAGGTGACGATCAAGATCGACAAGCACAAGGACGAGGCGACGTCGATCGACGCGATGAGCGTTGTCGCGGGACGTTGGTTCGGGGGTGGCAGTGTCAGCAGCACCAAGCTGGAGACGGAATCGCGAAACATCACCGTGGCCTGTCAGTTTCAACTCAAGGCCATGGGAACCAACGAGATTCTGGCCTCCCATAATGGCAAGCCGAGCCAGCATTTTGATGCGGCCAAGCGGCCCAGCCCGGTCTTCGGCCGGAGCAAGACCGAGGCCAGCATGACCCCCCGGGATCAGGTCATCGCCCAGAAGATCGAGGAGCAGATCAAGCAGTTCATGTGCAAGTTTGTTCCGACGGACATTGAGACGGTCTGCACCGTCGAGGCTGCCCGTAGCGACATGAGCAAGGCCGGCGTCAAGGCCCTGATCATGGATGATTACGAGAGCGCCCTTGCCAAGTTCAAGGTCGCCGTTGCGGAGAAAGATACGGATGTCAAGTCTCTGTTCGGTGCCGGCGTTGCCTGTGAGGCGATGGGTCGATACGACGACGCCCTGAAGTATTATAAGCTGGCCACCGCCTATGAAGACGAGGAGCCGCAGTATCCCGCGGCCGTCAAGCGCGTGAAGAACCGAAAATCCGGCCGAGTCGCGATGGAATCAGAGCCGCGATCGTAAGAGGACGATTGATCAGAGCCGCGACCGTAAGGGAGCGATGAGTCGAACAGAGCCGCGACCGTGAGGGAGCGGTGGGCGTCCGACTTGAGCAGAGCTGTTCCGGTACGCGCCGGGATGCGTGAGCCTATGTCGTTCCATGTTGAATCGATGTGTTCCAGACGGACGAGAACAAGGATTTCTTGTACTGCCCTTTCAGATGAGAAATCGGGTACATGATCCGACACGGTCGATCAACGGCCTCTGCCGGATCATGACAAATGGAGGAATGCCAATGTTTCGCCGAATGCTACCGTTGTGCGGCCTGATGGTCGCCGTCCTCGCGAGTCCGGCCGGGCTGTTTGCTCAAAAAACGCCCGACCACCAGAACAAGCTGCTGTCCAAGCGGGCCGCCGAGGCCGATGCCTACCGCAAGCTGGCCGAGACGATCAACGGCCTGCAGCTTACCTCAAACACCTACGTCCGCGATTTTGTCACCGAGTCCGACGAGATCCGAACCGAGATGGACACCTTCATCCGCGGCATTCGCCTCGGAAAGCCCAAGTGGGATTCCGATCTGGTCTGTACGGTCGAGGCCGAGGTGACGGTCGCCAAGGTGATCGAGGAGCTCAAGGCGGTCCATACCCGCCACTACAAGGGCAACGTGATCAAGGCCACGGACTTTGTCAGCCTCAAGAA
>CAYXGR010000314.1:0-4218 GCA_964464525.1 uncultured Planctomycetaceae bacterium | reverse complement strand
GGCATGCACATCTTGCCGGGAGAATAGGTTTCCACTATTCTGATGGTTCAAACAGGATCCCTTGATACTGAATTCAAACGAGCATCCCCGGAAGGGTTCAGGCCGCTTGCGTCTGCTCCACATGATCGGTGGTCAGGAGATAGTCGAATCGCATTCACGAAACACTCAACACAGGGAAGACGCCGCCGCATCGTCGCCGTGGGCACGATCGGGTGTGTGGTCGTGGCACTGGTCGTCGTCGGTCTCTATCGGCGCTATTATGGCGAACCCAGACGCTTTGCTGCCGTCGAGGCGGGGATTCTGTATCGTTCCGGTCAGCCCAAGCCCGGCGAGATCGGGCATCTGGTCAACAGCATCGGCCTGCGCACGTTGATCATCGCGCGAGAAGACAGAAGTGAGAATGTACAAAACGAACTCGCCTTCGCGCGTCGGCACGGTCTGAACATCGTGCACCTGCCCCTTGTAAGCCGGACGCCGATTTCGGGTGATCAGATCGAGCGATTTTTTCAGGTAGTGGACGATCCGCACTATCAACCGGCACTCGTGCACTGTTCCGCCGGTCGCCATCGAACCGGCCTGCTCTGCGCCCTCTATCGCATCGAGCGCCAGGGCTGGACACGCGAAGAGGCCGTCTCGGAAATGCTTTCATTCGATCCCGATATGGATCGCGACCGGCCGATGTTCCAACAACTGTCGCGGTACGAACCGGGCCGCCAGTCTCATGTGGCGGGTACCGAGACGGCGGCGACCGGCGAAGGAGTCGATCCCGCTCCATGAATCCCTCCTGTGTCATATCGCATGCTATCGCGTCTTCGGAAGTGGCCTCCTTCGATCTCTCCGCGCTGCTCGATCGTGTGACTGAGGGTGAAATCGGTGTGGGCTGGCTTCTGATCGGTCTGCTGGCACAGATGATTCTATTCGGCTGTCTCGTCGCCCAGCGGATCGCGTCGAAGCGAAGGGGAAAGAGCATCCTGCCGGCGTCCATTATCTATGTGGCGCTGATCGCGATGGTGATGCTGCTGGTCTATGCCTCCGTCCGCCATGATCTTGTTTTCGTGATCGGTCAACTGATTAACGTGATCATTGCACTGCGCCTTTTGGAATGGGTGCGTAAGGGAGACGGGAAGGAACGCGTGAGCGAGTCGAACAACTTCCCGGTTGTCGAACCCGACTCGGCCGATCGCAGCGGCTTCTTCCGGAAGGAATGAAACGTTAAACGTCAAAAAGTCAAAATAACAACAACAAAAACAATAATTACAATGATGACCGGTTGAGTGGAGCTGGTGATGGATGTGTGTACCGACCCGAAAAGGCTCGGGGCGTGTTTGTTCGGCTCCTGGTACTGCTCGAAGCGGTGGCACACTTGTCTGAGCATGTCAGCGCGGCGCCCGGCAGGTACCGGTTGGAAACCTGCGCCACATTTGAGTTGCTAGTCTCTAGTCTCTAGTCTCTAGTCTGGCAAGGATGCCGGCGGCGGCGATCTTGCCCGCCTGCACTGCATCGACCACTTCGGCGCCCTTGCTGACGCAATCGCCCCCGCTGAAGAGACCGGGCACCGAGGTCTCGCCCGTCGCCGGATTCACCCGAACGCGACCACGATCGACTTCCAGATCGGGAATCGCACCGAGCAGGTCGAGCAGCGACTCTTGCCCCAGCGCCTCGACCACCATGTCCGCGTTCAGTGTGAACTCCGAACCCGGTACGGGCTTCAGCCGGGCACCGCGTCCCGCGCCGTCCGAGGCGGTTCGGATCAATTCGAGCCCGCTGAGTTTCCCGTTGTCGCCGATGAAGCGAACCGGGGCGGCGGAGAACTCCCAGGCGATTCCGTCCGAGAGCGTGAGATCGTATTCGTACTTGAAGGCGGGCATCTCGGTTTCGGTTCGGCGATAGCAAATCGTTACCTTCTTCGCGCCGAGCCGGACGGCTGCCGTGGCCACATCGACCGCCGTATTTCCGCCGCCGACAACGATTACGTTGTCGCCGCATCTGCACTGATCGAGCGGCATCGTGTGGGTCTGGAAGATGAAATCCAGCGCCTCCCAGACGCCGTCAAGCTTCTCTCCCTCGATTCCCAGCGAGGCCGTTTTGCCCAGACCCACACCGAGAAAGACCGCGTCATAATCTCCCAATAATTTCGCAACCCCCCGGCCGTCGATCGGATTATTCAGACGAAGGTCGATTCCGCCGATGGCCTGAGCCCGTTCGATTTCCGTCAATGCGAATTCAGAGCCATACTTGTAGCGGGCAATCCCATAGGTATTGATGCCGCCGGGCATATCGCGCGCCTCAAAGACCGTGACGGTTGCCCCAAGTTTTCGCAGTTCGTGGGCACAAGTCATGCCCGCCGGACCGCTCCCGACGACGGCCACCTTTTTGCCGATGTCCGGCGCGGCCTGAAAGAAGTGAGTCTTCTTCTTGGAGGCGGTGTCGCAGGCGAATCGCTGCAATCGGCCGATCCGGACGGGTTGGTTCAGCAGGGTGTTGTCGACGCAGGCCCCCTCGCACAGAACCTCCGTTGGGCAGGCCCGGGCACAGGAGCCGCCGAAGATGTTGGCATCGAGGATGGTTTCCGCGGCGCCGAGCGGGTTCGTATGAAGGATCTGGCGGATGAACTTGGGCACATCGATATCCGTCGGGCAGGCCCGGGTGCAGGGGGCGTCGAAACAGAACAGGCAACGTGCTGCCTCGGAGACGGCCTCGTTGTGTGAATAAGGCGGTTCCAATTCCGCGAAATTCTCGGCCAGTTGTTTCGCTCGATCGTTGGATTTTGGATTGCTCATGATGGGCCATTATACCGATCGGTTCGGGCGAATAAAGCGGGGGGGGGAAAACGTCGAAAAGTCGAAACGTCAAAAAGTCAAAATAACGAACACAAAAACACCAACAAACAATCCACAAAAACAACTAGCAATGGTACTAATCATCATGCGTAGGATGGGTCATCAGACCCATCTGATGATTGTGCGGATCAGCGAATGTAGCCCCGATCACCCATGTCGAGCATTCAATCCGAGCCCCGAGCGCCAGCGAGTGGGACCGATGATCAACGGCCTACTCAGGAAGAACCCCACGCTGACGCGCGGGGCTTCGAATATAACCCGCATAGCGTGCCATGCACCCGGCCGTGTATGGATGGGAGGATAGAAGATCAACCGATCATTCCCACTCTCGCTCGTCTGTGACTAACGTCGGAAAGGGTATCAGGGTGGGGGAATACGCAACGCAAGGCCACATACCGCGCTATCGCCCTGCAGGGGCGCAACATGTCAGCCCAGGGCAGAGCGAAGCGGCTGTTAATCCGCGCAACGCCGCCCTGGGTCAGCAGCTCCCCCCCTCGCACCCAGCCCTGATAGGGCAGTACAACCCGCCCGTCTCACATGGTTGGACGCGTCGTTTTCCTGCAGGTGATCGGCACGCGGATTTTGCCGATCCGGTCGGATGGTCGGCAAGACTTGCGTGGGTGAATCCATACCCCGGCTATCCGGTATTAATCCCGAGCGGATTCGAGCAACCCACTACATGTAGTGATTTCCCTTGGATGTGAATCTACCGGTCAGATAAATCACAGGATTGCCCCGGCAGGTTATCAAGGCTGAAACGACCTGATTTATCAGGTTTTGCCCGATAAATGCGCGTCGTTGCCGGACTTGTGAATGATTCGAGAGGCGATCTGACCGCGCAACATATTGTGCCCCTTTCCCGCGATTTTCTGTAGCTTTTTGGCATTGAAAACCGATATGTCTTGTGCAGGCATGTTGGCCCACGGCGGCCTCGAGAAGCGCAGCATCTGCCGCCCGCCGGCACCGGCCAGCATGAGGTTTTATTCGGGCGAACCCCATGATCTCATCCCACGTAGCTTCAGGGGTGCGGATGAATCAGTGCAAGCCCATGAGAGGACGAGTATGAGTGATATCCAATCGGTTTCCGGACCGGCAACGGCACAAACCCTCCGAGAGTATGCCCAACAATCACAAGGGCGAGTTGCGACCGAGTCCGGGATAGTCCCGGGCGATCGGGTAGAAATTTCAGAATTGGCATCCGTCTTGAACCGTCTGGCGGACCTGCCCGACGAACGCGCCCGGAGGATCGTTTCCATTCGAAACGCCATTCAACAAGATACCTATGTGACCGGGGACAAGCTGGATGTCACAACGGATCGCCTGTTCAAGGATCTTTAAGCCTCTGGTCTTTTCACAACACGTCGAGTCTCATCGATGA
>CAYXGR010000313.1:0-4230 GCA_964464525.1 uncultured Planctomycetaceae bacterium | reverse complement strand
CCCGAATCCGCTATCGCGCCCACCCCGCTTGATCGCAGTCCAAACCCCCTCTATCATGCCGCCGTGACTACAGAGTCCAATCCGACACAACACCTGAATCATCACTCATAGGTGAATCAATACGCTAGAAGGAGTCCCACGTGCGCAACGCAGGCAGACGAACCAACAGCCGACATGTCTTTACCTCTGAATCCGTCAGCATGGGCCATCCCGACAAGGTCTCCGACCAGATTTCGGACACCGTTCTCGATGCCTTGATCGCCAAGGATCCCAATGCACGCGTCGCCTGCGAAACCCTCGTCACCACGGGGCTCGTCGTCGTCGCCGGCGAGGTCACCGTCCACAACAAGGAGGCCGAACTCGCCCTGAACAGCATCGAGGCCCGCATCCGTGAGACGATCAAGGACATCGGCTACACCGATCCAGCCTGCCAGTTCGACCACAAAAGCTGTGCCGTCATCCGAACTATCCACAGCCAGTCCGCCGACATCAGCCAGGGCGTCACCGCCTCGAAGAAGGATAAAAAGTCTCAGGGCGCCGGCGATCAGGGCATCATGTTCGGCTTCGCATGCCGCGAGACCAAGGCCCTCATGCCCCTGCCCATCCACCTCTCGCACCGACTCGTCGAGCGACTCGCAGACGTGCGTCGCGACGGCACCCTCCCCTGGCTCTTTCCCGACAGCAAGAGCCAGGTCTCCATCGAGTATCAGGGCAACACACCCACCAAGCTCGAGGCCATCGTCATCTCCACCCAGCACCAGGATCGCCCCGAGCTCCTCGATCGCAACGGCAATGTCAACGCCAAGTTCAAAAAGCGGATCATCGACAAAGTCATCCGCCCCACGATCATGGCCGAGTGCCCGAAAATGTGGAGCAATCAGATCAAGTTCCACATCAACCCCACCGGTCGCTTCGTCGTCGGCGGTCCCCATGGCGACACGGGTCTGACGGGTCGCAAGATCATCGTCGATACCTACGGTGGCCGCGGCGCCCACGGGGGCGGGGCCTTCAGCGGCAAGGACCCCTCCAAGGTCGATCGTTCCGCCAGCTACATGGCCCGCCACATTGCCAAGAACATCGTCGCCGCCCGCCTCTCAGAAATTTGCGAGGTTCAGCTCGCCTACGCCATCGGAGTTGCCGAGCCGATCAGCGTCCTCGTCGGCACCGAAGGAACGGGCCGCATCGACGAACGCATCATCGAGAAGCTCGTGCGAGATTGCTTCCCACTGACCCCCGCCGGCATCATCGACTACCTCAAGCTCAAGCGGCCGATATTTCGGCAGACCGCCGCCCACGGCCATTTCGGCCGCACCGGCCCCGGCTTCACCTGGGAACGAACCAACATGGCCCCCAAGCTAAAAAAAGCCGCCCAGCGCTACCTGTAGGGCGGTCTGGGTGCCATGCTTACACGCCCCGGCAGTATCGGGGCGGGTAAGCATGCCGACCGCGTGCATGGGTTCCCTTCCTTGTCTCAAAAGAAAGGTGGGGAATAAGCTGCACTCCACTTTTCCCGGTTCCATTCCACCCACCCCATACGCTATAATCGACCTCGACATAACCGATGAACCGGGTGATGCCCGACCTGCCCCCGTTCGCCTTCCCGCGTGAGCCACGCATACAAACCAGGTGATCCTATGTCTCGAATCGCTGTCCTCGCACTCATGACGATCCCGATATTCGGCTGCCAAACCGCACGCCCGGTCCACAAAATGAAATTCGGTCCACCTCCCCCCGGTTACATCAAGATCGTCGGCAATCCGGTCCCCGACTGGCAGCCCTCCGACATGATCAGCGGCCCCCGGGGCGGAAGCACCGTCTTAAACTGGTTCCCCATCGGCCCCCGGCCGATCTTGTTTGAGGTCTGGAGCGGAAACAATGACGCCAGCGGACGCGTCGTCTCCATAGCACCCCATCCCACCGATCCCAATATCGTCTATATCGCCTCGGCCTCCGGTGGCGTCTGGAAAACCATCGACGGTGGCGTCATCTGGTTCCCCCTCACCGACGAACTCGCCATCCTCAACCACGGCTGCGTTGCCCTCGATCCCGCCAACCCAGACACCGTCTATGTCGGCACCGGCGAATACACCTCCCTCAGTAATGGCGCCGGTCTCTTTCAATCCACCGACGGCGGAGCCACCTGGCTACAGCTTGCCAATACCGCCCAGGTCGGCACACAGTGCAGCGGCATCATCGTGGACCCGACATTTCCTCAGCGCGTCCATGTCTCCGGTCGCGGCGGCTACCATCGAACGGACGATGGCGGCACAACCTGGAATACGTTCATCGGCACCGACGTATCGAGCCTCGCGATCAACCCGCTCAATCCCGCGACACTCTTCGCCGGTGTCCAAGGTGTCGGCGTATATCGCTCGCTCGACAGCGGCACCACCTGGGCCCAACTCACCAACGGTCTCCCCAGTACCGGCATCTCCCGCGTTCTCGTCGCCGTCGCCGCCTCCAACCCGAGTACCGTTTATGCGGCGATCATAAACGGAGCGGATCTGAACGGATTTTACCAATCCACCGACGGCGGCAACTCCTGGGCACTCAAGCCCAACACCCCCAATTTCCCCAGCCCGCAGGCCTGGTACGACGCCTTCATCGGCGTCGATCCCACCAATGAAAACACACTCTACGCCGGCGGCGTCTTTCCCTCCTACGCCGTCGCCGGTGTCATCAAGAGCACCGACGCCGGAAATAGTTGGACCGACATCACCGTCGATTCCTTCGGCGGCCAGCTTCATCCCGACCAGCACACCGTCGCATTCGGCCCGACCGGCACCCTCTGGATCGGCAACGACGGCGGCGTCTGGAAGAGCAACAACGGAGGCACCGCCTGGATCAACACCAACGCCACACTTGCCGTCACCCAGAACTACAACATCGCCCTCCATCCCACCGATCCTGCGAAGATCATGGGCGGCACCCAGGACAATGGCACCATCGGTCGCGAGACGAACGTCGACGATTGGCCCCAGGTCATCGGCGGCGACGGCGGCTTTCTCGAGTTCGACTACAACACTCCCATCCGCAAATACTCGACCTACGTCTATCTCTCGATCTTCCGCTTCGATCCCGGCTTCGCCGACATCACCGGCCCCTGGGGAAGCGATCCCGCCAACTTCATCGCCCCCCTCGTGATGGATCCCAACGATCCCCACACCCTCCTCGGCGGAACCAACCGAGTCTGGCGAACCCTAGACGCCCACGCCGCCGCGAATTGGACCGCCATCAGCACCAGCGCCGTCTCAGGTGGCGGCACCCTCAACATCCTCGCCGTGGCAACAGGTGCGTCCGACACCATCTACACCGGAAGCTCGACCGGACTGGTCCACGTCACGACCGATGCCGCCAACTGGTCCAACCGATCCACCGGTCTCCCCAACGGCTCGATCAGCGACATCCACATCAACCCGAGTTTTCCCGGCAATGCCTACGTCACCTATCACAACACCACGGGGCCGCGCGTGTTGAGAACCATCAATTTCGGCTTCTCCTGGACCAATGTCACCGGCGACATGCCGCAGGGCGCGGCCTCGAACGCCCTCGAGGTAGATTGGCGATTCAACCCGCCCCATCTCTATTCCGGCTCCGGCGCCGGCATCTACACCTCGACTGACGGCGGCGTCATATGGCTGAAGGACGGTCTCGACCTTCCCAACGTCAACATCGGCGACCTGAAGATCAGCACCCTCCACAACACCCTCACCGCCGGCACCTACGGACGCGGCGCCTGGCGAATGGACCTCCCAGCCGTCTGTACGCTGATGGGTGACGTCAACGAGAGCGGCGCCGTCAACGCCTCCGACATCCAGGCCTTCATAGACTGCCTCTTCCTCGGAGAAGCCCCCGGTCGCAACTGTACCTGCGCCTACCCCAACGAAACCACCGCCGGCGCCATCACCCTCTTCACCGCCAACCTCCTCAGCCAATAACACAACCGTATAGTAGGGTGAACACCATCCACCATGTTGTTCCACCCTGAAAGGGCGTAGCCCGCATTTCTCACCCATTGATCAGAGCCGCGACGGTAAGGGAGCGGTGGGTGTGGACTTGCAGCGATCGTGCATTCGTCATTCCATCGGCAGAGTGTCATCATCCCGATGTTTTGGAATCGTTTTGGAGGGTGGGCGGTGACCGACTCCCTTACGGTCGCGGCTCTGATAGAAGATGCTCTGATAAACGTGGCTCTGAATCAATTATCTTGTGAGAAAAGGGGGTTAGTCC
>CAYXGR010000312.1:0-4242 GCA_964464525.1 uncultured Planctomycetaceae bacterium | reverse complement strand
GGGTGGCATGCCCAAGCGCCAGCGCGGGCATGGCGAAAGGATAGCATGCCCCAGGCATAGAAGTGGCCGAGCAGATTATCAAGCGAGGTTTGCCGAAACAGGCGAGAAAACGAGCATGACAATTGCTCATTAACAATACATAGGCATGCCGCGCCACGCGTCAGGATGGACGCCTGGCCTCGCGGGCGTGATCCGCGATGTGTCCATAGACCGTCTCCAGAAACCCGATCAGCGGAAATCCGCCCCGCGCAAACGGCGGCGGCCCCAATTGCTTCAAAGCCGGCATGGGTTCATCCACCGTCGGCGGATTCAATACCCCGGCGGCAGATGCCCGCGACCAAAACGCTTCGCCGCTGATCGGCAATTCGGCTGGTGGCCCAATGGCAGTATTTGTCTCTATAGAAAGATCTTGATAATCTTGTGACGTCATTTCGCTAACCTCATTCTCGCGTCCGCCGGGGGTTTTGGATAAGCGATGGCGGCGAGCAACGCCGCTCCATATTGTTCCCATAGCTCAGAATCCCGCAACCCCTTGGCGCTCCTGGGTAATTCAAACGTAATAATCGGGACTCCGAGTGTCTCCCCTGCGTAGGATCCCAGCGATCCCGGGCGGCTCCCGATCCGCTCCACGGGCAAGCCGCAGTAACGCGACATCGCCTCCGCCAGAGACTGACCCGGACCATCATAATCGAGACAGGGATGGCCCGACCGTAAAACCTGATGAATGCTCACAATCCGGTCCGGTCGATGCCGCTCGAGTAATTGATGAATCGCAGCGCTTTCCGGCTCCGACAACGGAGACGAACCGTGATCCGGCATTTTGGTATAATTCGAAGCCGGGTAGTTCCGATTCAAATCGACACCACGCACATTCTCACGCATCTGATGAGCCATGCCATCCGGATTGGCCACGGGCACCAGCACAATCCGCCGACCCTCAATCAAGTCGGGACGATTCGCCAGGATTTCAGCCAGTTGGTGAACCAGCGGCGTCCCGGCGTCTTCATCGCCATGAAGGGTGGCAATGATCATCACGCAGTCCAATCCGTCGCCCAACCCGATACACTCGATCGGACGCCCCTGCACCGAGACGCCGACAACGGCTGTTCCAGGTTCATAATCACTCCGCCCCTCAGCGAAAGGCCGAGACTCTCGAACCGCCTCCGCGGGTGTATGACATCCGTAGAGAATCGAACATACCAATACCGCTGCCGCCGGGAATCCGATCGACCTCATGATGGGGTGTATTGAAAATACCATATTGCACATCAGAACCGTATCCCTATATCGTCCCATTCTTGGGGAACCGCCGTCAAGAAACATCGATTCAGTCAATCATCGGCGAAAAAACGTGGGAATCCGCGAATACGTTCGATCGGATTAAAAAAATCGTGCCAAATCAATTCTTGAAGATCGGGATCGCCGGAGTACAATCGCGACCGGACGACGTCTTTTCATGATTCGGTTCAAGGAGGATATCGTGGCTGGAAAATCCAGAAAACAAGCACAAAAACAACGCAAACGCAAACAGCGAAGGGAAGAATCGATTCGCCGCCAGGCCGGCAGCCCTTATCAGCGGATCGGCCGATCCGGCGAGGTCGTCGCTTGCTACATCAATGAAAACTGGAAAAAGAGTGGATGTGCATCATTATTTGTACTCCGCCGCAGCCGAGACCAGGGGCTCGTCCTGGCTGCTTTTCTCGTCGACCTCTGGTGCATAGGCCTGAAGGATGCGTGGGGACGCCTCGATTTCACCATGGAGGAGTTCAAAAAGGGTATCCTGAATTCCGACCGCGCGTATGTCGATCTCGTTCGCATCGATCTCGACACCGTCAAACACCTCGTCACCGGTGGCATCCGTTTCGCCCATCAAAACGGATTCAAGCTGCCCCATCGCTACCAACGCTGGACCGCGATGCTCGGAGACATCGGTGACTGGAAATCAGCCGATCTCCGGGAGTTCGGCCTCGACGGCAAACTGTGCTACGTCGGCGAGCTCGAAGACCTCAACAAAAAACTCATCGGTTGTTCAGTGAACGAATTCTTCGGCCGCGACGACGTTGATTATATTATGGGTGATCATCAATTGACTCCGGAAGACGAAGACAATCTGGCCATAGAAGAGCTTAGCGATGAATTGAACCATCGAATCGTTACCGCGGTTCGAAAGTGGTGCTTCGCCAATGGCAATGAACCCCATCCCCGCCTTGCCGATGCGGTCGATATCATGCTGGAATCAATGATGCAAGTGCCCGACTCCGATGAAGATGAGGAAGACGAACATGGTTTCCCGGACCTCGATATGGAAACCATGGACACGAACATGGATCGCCTCATGGATGTTGATGATCACATTGAATTGACCGAGGCGCTGATGCAACTCGCTTACTACGTGTCTCAATTCAATAACCCCGAGGATCTTGTCAACACCATCGGAGTCGATCAGGGCGACCACGACGACGAATAGACAGTCCCGGACCAGGCGAGCAAAACGATTCCGAACACAATCGTCGGGTGCCACCGGAAAGGATGCGCGATCATGCGACCCCGTCGCAAGACAAGACAGCTTCACGCAGGCCCCGTCGCCATCGGCGGCGACGCCCCCGTCTCCATCCAGTCGATGACCAGCACCTACACCTACGAAATCGACCAGACTGTCGCCCAGGTCCACGCCCTCGCCCGGGCCGGCGCCGACATCGTCCGCGTCGCCGTCCCCGAGCAGAAAGACACCGAGGCCCTCAAGCACATCCTCCCCCAGGTCCCCGTCCCCATCGTCGCCGACGTCCACTTCCACTTCCAGCGTGCCATGGAGGCCATCGAGGCCGGCGTCCACAAAATCCGCCTGAATCCCGGCAACCTCAACGATCGAAACCAGGTCGACCGCGTTATCCACGCCTGTCGCGAACGCAACATCCCCATCCGCGTCGGCGTCAACGAGGGCGGCATTGTAGAACGCAAAGATCGATCGAAACGTGCCGAGGAAAAGGCGAAACTCGAATCAGCCTACGAAGACCACCTCATCGCCATCATGCTCGAAAAACTCGACGACTACCTGCACATCTTCGACGAGAACAATTTTCACGACGTTGTCATCAGTGCCAAATCGATCGATCCCAAAATCGTCATCGACGCCTACACCGCCATCAGCGAGCGTCACGATTATCCGCTCCACCTCGGCGTCACCCACGCCGGCCCGAAGGAAACCGGCTGCATCCGATCCGTCACCGCCCTCGGCGCCCTCCTCGCCAACGGCATCGGAGACACCGTCCGCATCAGCTATGCCTCCGATCCCGTCCTTGAAGTCGAGGACGCCAGGGAGATGCTCAACTGTCTCGGTCTTCGCCCACGCGTCGAGCCGGAGCTCGTCGCCTGCCCCACCTGCGGCCGGATCGAGGTGGACCTGATCACCCTCGTCCAGCAGGTTCGCCACAAGTTGAAATCGATCAAGACACCGGTAAAAGTCGCCGTCATGGGTTGTGTCGTCAATGGGCCGGGCGAGGCCGAAGGGGCCGACGTCGCCGTCTTCGCCGGCAAGGGCAAGGGCATCATCTATGTCCAGGGGCAGCAGAAGCAAACCGTCCCCGAATCCGAAATACTCGACGCCCTCTACGCCGAATCCCTCGCATTCGCCCAGCGCGTCGAAAGTGGAGAAGCCGAACTCAATCGGGGCGGCGTAACCATCGCCCCGCCCGATCCGCTGCCCCGAACCGACGGAAGCCTGCCCCTCCCGATCGCCGATACCCGGAATTGAGTATTCCGCTCTTAGTGCTGGAGTGAGTCATGAGCCGGAACATCCTCACATCCATCCGAACCCTGCTGACAAAGGCGGAAATAGACTTCCGGGAGGTCCACCACGAACCCACCCACACCTCCGAACAATCCGCCCAGGCCAGGGGCGAACCCCTGTGTAATGGCGGCAAGGCCCTGCTTATGAAGGTCGGTGGCGTCTATCGGCTCTTCGTCCTCAGCGCCGCGATCAAGGCAAACTCAGCCGCCATACGCAAACATTTCGGCGTCAAGCATTCCCGGTTCGCCAGCACCGACGAACTCAAAGACCAGACCGGTCTCGTCCCCGGCTCGGTCCCCCCCTTCGGCCGGCCCATCCTCCCCTTTGATCTGTTCGTGGATGAATCAATTCTTGGAAATGAGCGAATCGCATTCAACGCCGGAAGCCTGACCGACTCAATCATCATGTCGGTAGAAGACTACATCCGCATCGCCAAACCCAATATCTTCCCCTTC
>CAYXGR010000311.1:0-4248 GCA_964464525.1 uncultured Planctomycetaceae bacterium | reverse complement strand
TGAGAAATGCGGGTTAGGGATGCCGGTCCCGGATGGGGGTTCTGCCCCATCGCACTGCTTGAAGCAGTGGCACACCTTCGTCATTCATATCTACGCGGGGCGAGAAACGGCACGCTTTCTGCGGATCAATAGGCCCAGAAGACCACACAGCAGGAATCCCAACGTGCCGGGCTCGGGGAGGAGACCGGTCTGGCCGGAGTAGGTTGCATCGACCATCGTATCACTCCCAGGCGCCAAAGGATCATAGTTGGGTGCAAACAAGGCTGTGTCTAGTTCGAGGAATCCCCGGACGGCACCTAATTCTCCTGTGATGCCAGCGGCGTCAGAAATTAAACTACTTGAGATGGTTCCAGCTGCCTCGAGTACAAAAGTGTTTGAATTTGAATTTCCATATAGAGAAACTTGGTCAATATCCAGCACCCAGAGTTCCCCGCTGAAACCAAAACCGAGTACTCCCGAAATTGTAAGTTGATTGAGATCGTTGGCTATACTACTACCCGTGAGGCTGACATCGAACTCACCGCCCGGCGATGCATCTTCACCGTCGAGCGCCAAGTTCAACACGAAATCACCCCCGAAATTAAAAAAACCATGAGTACTGAAAATCGGTGTAGGATTACCATCCGGCCCGGTTTCACGGTACGTCGTTACTTCTCTATCACTCATCGGATTAGACGTGAACTGGATGGTGTCTGCGCCTGAACCGTTCGTTCGATATTCTGCCGTCATGTCAGAATTCCATGCACCGAAGTCGAATACATGGCCCTCGAACATCGGCAAGATCGGCGCGGCCGATGCCCCGGCTGCAGATGCCAATACACCGATCAATGAAACGAATGCTTTCACCAAAAAGCTGTCTCTTGTGGTCACTGCTTGTCTCCCCAATACACTTGTAAGCTTAATTGTCGTTCATTCCGCCTAGGTCCATACTCTCCAGGAAGCTTGAGATCCTCTCTTCGTTGTGGAGCGTGATTGTGTGATCTCCCATCCAAAGGGACGACATTTTCGGTTTCTCCGTGAATGTCTCGAAGGACGAAGCTCTCTCCGTATACGGCCCCCATTCAAAATCCATGGAATCGAACCTTTCCGCGACTGTCTTGAATTCCAATACGAATCCCTCTCCCAGTGAGGCTTGTCCCGTGATGTTCAAGTCGTGACCGAGCGCGTCGTGTGGGACCATGTACAGCGCCGGTTCGTAGAGAACCGTGTCGACGGTCTGGTAATCTTGCTCTGTATAAATCGCATCCGTTATCGCGACACCCGCAGGTTTCTCCATTGGGGTGGGTAGATCGACAACACCGGCCCTGGGAGATTGAATGAGATGGAATCCGGTGATCAACGCCGGGAAAATCAACAGGAGGATGATTCCTGAAATACGCCGAGTCATGATCCTGACCCACTTATTCCGCTTGACGTTCGCTTTCGTATGGAAATCCCACAAAATGGATCCCCCGCCCGAATACATTCCTTAATTCGGGAAATGGGGTCTTTGGATTTTGGAAAAAGTGAGAAAATTAATTCAGGAGGGCCACAAGGCGGGGGGTTTTCTGGGACTTTGACAGGTGGAAGACCGGCTCTTGTTTTGGATGATGATCAATGGCCTGCTACGGCACCGTTATGCCCAGGGCTTCGAGATCGGTTTTCACTCGTCCGGCCCAATCGCGATTCGCCGCGGGGCTGGCGGGGCTGGGGTGGAGGATGCGGCCGATACGGATGTCGAGGCCGTCCAGGGCTGCGCGGGCCCGTGACTCTGCGAAAACCCCGATGCCGACGACAACACGCGGCCGGAGGTGGACGATCGTATCTCGAAGGGCGCGGTCACAGGCTGAGAAGAGAGGATCGCGCCGGCGTGCGGGTAGTTTATCGGGCGTCCGGTTTCGACCTGTGTCTTCGATGAAGCACAAGGGGCAGTAGTTCATGACGAAGAAGCGGCGAAAGAAACTTTCCGGATCGCCGTAGGTATCCCGCGCCCAGCCCCATAACCTCGAACCGCTGACTTCGCTGCGCGGGCAGGCGAAGCCGGTGATGGGGCGTTTGGGGTGCTCGCGGCGAGGCTTGCCGACTTCGGCCTCGACGCCCAGCCAGTCACGGGCGATCCCGACCTCTCCGAAGGGGATACCGGTCTGGGCCATGCCCCACGGTCCCGGATTCATCCCCAACAGGACGATTTCGCGCGGAGACAGGCCGTAGCGTTCGAGGTATTTCAAGAACGGGGCGCGGGCGTATCGTAGCGGATTGTAGACATAGGCGACCGGCGGGTCGAAGCGCAGGCGGCTCACCTGCCGTGACAGACGATCGGTGATTTCGGCGAGTTTCATGGGGCATTCCGATTCCGGAGCATCATGAGCCGTGTTATTTCCATGCAATACCGTTGGTGGAAAACGGTTCTCACGGCGTACCGGAAAGGGGGATCATGCCGTCAACCTCATCGAAGAGCAAGGGATCGAGGGGAATAATCGAAGGGAGGATCGGATGCGAATAAAACGGTGCGGACATGGGATTCATCATCGGAAAATAGTGTATTCCGCCGAGCGATTCCATGTCGAACCGAGCGTGATCGCCATTCATGTAGATGATGGATAAAGGTGTTTCAGTCCCAAGGAGTGCGGGCCGGATCAAGTAGAGTGCCGTCACGTCCACATCGCGATCGGGCGGGCCGTAGCCCTGCGATTCGGAATAGGAATCGGACAGCGGCTTGCTCGTCTTGGTTGGCTCGGCGGGTGAGGTATGCGAGGCACCGGGTGGTTGCTGTAATTCTGTTGAATGAGAATCGGTTGTAGCCCGGTGGGAAGCGGCGGGGGGTGTCGTCGGAGCGTGGTCGGATTTCGGTGGGAGAACACGTGTTTCGGAATGATCAAGACCGTCGTCCACGCGCAGGAAATAGACCGCGCCGACCACGATCGGAACCGTCAGCAGACAGATGAGTATGCCTTGATAAGGGCGCGCCATCGACTATTCCTGTTGCCGGCGCGCGGAGACACACTCCGGCGCCGATTTCGGTGGATCGGCATGCTTTCCCGCCACGTCATGCCCGCGTCTTGGGGCTTGGGCATGCCACCCGACCGGTGACTTTTATGCCGACGTCTGAATTGAGGCGCCGCTTTCCGCCGCGGCGAAGGCCGACTCCAGATCGGCGATCAGGTCGTCGGGATCCTCGATGCCGACGCTGAGACGCAGCAATCCGCCGGTGATCCCCCGGGCCTCGCGCTCGGCTTCGGGGATGCTGGCGTGGGTCATGGTCGCCGGGTGGCCGATCAGGCTCTCGACGCCGCCGAGGCTTTCGGCCAATGAGAACAGCTTCGTCTGGCAGGCCACGCGCCGTGCCGCCGCCTCGCCGCCCCGGATGACAAACGAGACCATGCCGCCGAAGCCGCTCATCTGCTTCGCGGCCAGATCGTGCTGGGGATGGGCGTGGAGACCGGGGTAGATGGTCTTTTCCACCTCGGCGTGGCTTTCGAGAAAGCGGGCCACCCGCATCGCCCCGGCGCAGTGGGCCTCCATGCGAACCGCCAGTGTCTTCACACCGCGGAGGACCAGCCAGCAGTCGAACGCCCCGGGCACCCCGCCGACGGCGTTCTGGTGGAACTTGATCTTTTCATAGAGATCTCCGTCGTCGAGAACGACGGCCCCCCCGACGACATCGGAATGGCCGCCGACATATTTCGTTGTGCTGTGCAAGACAATGTCCGCCCCATGCTCCAATGGTTTTTGCAGATAGGGGCTGGCGAAGGTGTTGTCCACAACAGTCAGGGCGCCCGCGTCTTTGGCGATCTTCGCAACACAGGCCATGTTCACCAGGTTCAGCAGGGGGTTCGTCGGTGTCTCGATCCAGATCATCTTCGTCTCGGGCCGGATCGCCCGGCGGATGTTTTCCGGATCGGTCATGTCGATCCATTCGTACTGGAGGCCGTAGCGCTTGAGCACGAGTTCGAACAGGCGATAGGTGCCGCCGTAGACGTCGTCGGCACAGAGGATGTGGTCGCCGGGATCGAGCAGGTTCATGACCGCCGCGGCGGCCGCGGTGCCCGAGGCAAAGGCCAGCCCGTGGCGCCCGCCCTCGAGCGAGGCGAGGCAGGTTTCCAACGCGGTCCGCGTCGGGTTGCCCGTGCGGGAATACTCATAGCCCTTGTGCTGCTCGATGCCATCCTGTGTGTAGGTCGAGGTCTGGTAGATGGGGATGATGGTGGCGCCCGTTGCGGGATCGGGATCCTGACCGGCGTGGATGGCGCGGGTGGCGAATTTCATGGT
>CAYXGR010000310.1:1828-4267 GCA_964464525.1 uncultured Planctomycetaceae bacterium | reverse complement strand
GCGGCCATCAGCAACATCAACTTCACCAACGACATCTTCCTCTGGAAGGGTGTTCCCTTGAGGAGTCCGCTCAGCAGTATCATGGGCACCTTCATGACTTCGGTGAGCCAGCCGGCCCCGGCCGCGGACGGCACCGTCTTCGCGGGTGACTTCTGTGGCGGCAGCCCGGCCGTGGGTAGCCCCTTCGGAACCAACTTCTTCAGCGTCGTCGGCCCCAATGCCGGCATGGTGCTGTCAACCGGCAACACGCAAGCCAGCGCCAATCAGTGCAATCCGACGGACCCGCAGATGATCGCGGCGTTTGACGCCTACGATGCCCGCCACAACCAGGGCATGACGGTCAACGATCCGAACTACTCGCTGCTGGCCCGCATCCCCGACAACTGCACCTACTCCCAGGATTTCGTCGTCCTGGCGAAGCCGACGACCAAGAAGGGCGTCCAGATCGACCGGGCAACCTACACCAAGGACGCCATTTCGACGCAGATCAACGTCTGGGCCAGTTCGTTCCAGGGCCAGAACATCCAACTGGATGTCCCCGGCCTCACCTCCGGCCCGGTCACGATGTGTACCGACGGCACCGGCAACTACTTCGCGCACATACTCGCACCCGCCAGCTTCGCGCAGCCATCGAACATCACGGTGACGAATATGTCCGACAATCCGCCTCGAGCCACGACGGGCGGGCTGGCCGCGAACGTGAATGTCGCGGACGCGACGTATGACATCGATGCGGGAACCTTATCCGTGACGGCCTCGGCGACCGATCCGAACCAGACCGGCGCGTCGCTGTCGCTGAGCTCCGGACAAACGCTGGATGCCACCGGCAATGCCGTGCTGACGCTCGGCACGCCCGGCAGTTGCACCGTCCCGCCGGCATCGATTTCGGTTCAATCCGCCCAGGGCGCCACGACCAGCTTACCCGTCAGGGTGATCAGCTTGTTGCCCATCGCCCTGGCCGATGCGGGCGGCACCACGGTCGTTCCGATCGGTACGGCGGGTGTATCTCTGAACGGAGCCGGTTCCACCGGACTCGGCCTGAGCTATAGCTGGATCCAGACGGGCGGCCCGTCGGTTGCCATGACCGGCGCCACTACCACGACGCCGACCTTCGACTTCCCCACGACCGACGCCCTGCTGACGTTTGAGCTGACGGTGACGGACTCGAGCACACCGCCGGTGACGAACACCGATGTCGCAATTGTCACCAATACGGTCGTGGCCATCGCCGGTCCGGACCAGACATTGACGGCCTTTCCCGTCAATGGCGTCCAGCTCGACGGGAGCGCCTCGAAGGGTGCGCAGGTCAATTACACCTGGACCCAGATGACCGGTCCGATTGCAACATTGATCGATCCTGCCAATCCGGCGGCCCCCGGCGACGGCATGGCCAGTCCCATGCTCATGTTCCCGCTGGATGGCGGCACGGTGACGTTTGAACTGACCTGCAGCGGACCGGGTGGAACCTCGACCGACAGCATCAGTATCACTGCCCCGGTCGGCGCTCCTGTTGCCGATGCCGGAGCGGACCTGATTGTCTTCACCGGCGAAGTGGTCCAGCTTGATGCGTCCAACTCTCAGGGCATCATCAACATCGATGGAACCGGCTTCGTCTGGTCGCAGACAGCCGGTGATGCCGTTTCGCTGGGGACGCTTCTGGCGGATGGGTCCATCTCGGTCGATCCGGCAGGTCCGCCGAACATCGCCCGCCCGGCCTTCACCTTCCCGGCCACACCTCAGACCCTGACGTTTCAGGTCGTGGTGAATGGTCCCGGTGGCAGCAGCACTGCCCTGGTGAACGTGACGGTGGACAGTCCATTCAATGCTGATACCCTCACGCCCAACCGAGCCCGTTGGGTAGAGAACAAAGACAAGTGGGTCGTCGATGGAACGAGCTCCGTTCCGGGCCCGGGCCACAGCGTGACCTGCTGGTTCGGTTCACCGTCCACGGGTGTCGAAATGGGCACGGCCCAGGTTGATCCGGTTGCCGGCTGGAAGGTGACAGTCTTCGGCAGCGCCAATCCGCTGATCGTGGATCCGAACCACCAGACTTTGATCCACTGCATCTCGACGCTCGGCGGTACCGTGACCATGGACTACGAGGTTAAGTAAACGCCACACATGGCTTAGGGCAGCGGACTGATTGTCCCGCCCAAAGCCGGCTTATCGTGTCTTGCACATGGCTCCCGTAATCCGATTCACCTCGGGTTGCGGGAGCCTCACGTTTGCGCCCTGTTCGTCGCGGATCAAGTTCATGTATTTGGACGGGTATACAATCGGGCGTGGTGGAAACCCCTACACGCCGAAACGTCAAAATAATGTAAAAAACGAGGTCGGCGCATAAATTGATCGACGATCAAAAAATGGGATTATCGGTCGTTATGCAGGGGGCCCGGCATACGCCATGCCCGCGCCTTGGGGCTTGGGCATGCCACCCAT
>CAYXGR010000310.1:0-1728 GCA_964464525.1 uncultured Planctomycetaceae bacterium | reverse complement strand
GCATGGCACCCGGCATACGCCATGCCCGCGCCTTGGGGCTTGGGCATGCCACCCACGGTCGCACGGGCTGAAGCCCCGTGGCTCATCGGGCATGCCACCCCCGACCTGTGCGTTTACAGGCATGAAAGTTGCTCATATCTTCTGTTGGAGCGAAGGGTAGAAGCCGGAATCGCTTTCCGATTGCAGCCAGTTGCAGCCGAATGGACAAATGATCGGCTCCATTCATCCATGAGGGCCGCGCTCGGAATCGAGACAACCCAATGAATCGTAAACGGGCGCGCCAAACTCCGCACCAGGTCGAAAAAATCCGCATAGCGCGGTGCGCTCTTCGCGAATATCGAAATCTTGCGACAGTGAAACGTACGGGGTGATAATGGCCACGAATTCACCGAAAAACACGCCGGCCAGGAAGTGGAGCGATTTACCCGAGCTGCCTGATTGGACGGGCTATGCGGTCGGTCCGATTCTCCTGTTGACGGCGGCCTGGTTTTGGTGGGGCCCCAGTGCTTCGAAACTACCCGAAAGCAAGGCGGCAATTGTCGATCCGTCTAAGCTGACGACGGCCCCTCGACGCGTCATCCTTCACGATCCGCCCGTCATCGACATCAACGGCTTTCGGCGTACCTGCATGGAGTGCCACCGGACATTCCCCACGAATCAGGGGGAACCGAGGAAGCTTATCCAGCATGCCAACGTGGTTCTCCACCACGGGATCAACGAACTCTGCAGCAATTGTCATCATGATACCGATCGCGATCGGCTTGTCTTGTTGAACGGCAAGGACATCGGGTACGACCAGGTGGTCGAACTGTGTGCCCAATGCCATGGCCCGACGTATCGCGACTGGCAGCACGGCGCGCACGGCCGAACGAATGGCTACTGGGATGCCCAGCGCGGCGAGGTGAAGCGGTTGGGTTGTACGGAATGTCACAATCCGCACAATCCTCGCGTGCCGGCGATGGATCCGCTCGAACCGCTGCCCGGGCCTCATACTCTGCGTATGGGTGTTCGGCGGGAAACGGAACATGCCGAGACGGCCCCCGTACGGGATCCGCTTCGGAAATTTCGAAGTCCTGAGAAAGAGTGAATAGGAATCGTCAAATGGCCACAGGCGACACGAATCGACAGGGGCTACATCGATGGTGAAAAAGAATACGGGAACCGGCGGCGTCGATCGAACGAGTGGTTCAACTGAGCCGTTCGAACCACAGGTCACCCGACGAAGCTTTCTGCGGGGCAGCCTCGGCGCGGCCGGCGGTCTGGCGGCAGTCGCCGCGGCGCTCAGTCCGTTGAAGGATCTCGACAAGGATGATTTCACGGTCGAAAAGTTTCTCCAGAAGCACTACAAGGAGATGACGCCCGAGGAAATGAAGGATGTCCTGTCCAGGATTCGCGTCGAGGTCGAAAAGAGATACCAGATTCGGCCGGAGCTTCGCGACATCAAGGCCAAGGACGGTGTCGAGTTTGTCTATGCCCTGCATCTCGGCCGATGCATCGGTTGCCGCCGATGCGTCCACGCCTGCGTGGCGGAAAACAACCAGAGCCGCTCGCCGGAGATTCAATACATCCGAGTGCTGGAGATGCCCCGGGGCAGCGTGGATATCGAGCGCGGCAACCACCACTACGATCGGCCGACGGTCCCGGACAAGGACCACTACTACATGCCGATCCAATGCCATCAGTGCGCCAATCCGCCTTGCGTCAAGGTCTGCCCCGTCGAGGCGACCT
>CAYXGR010000309.1:0-4281 GCA_964464525.1 uncultured Planctomycetaceae bacterium | reverse complement strand
AATACAGAAGCAAAATAAGAAAAAACCGGCGGGACGCCGATGATCCCCATACCTTATAACAATTCAGGATACTCCCCCGACTCTTATCACAATCAGATTGAAGGATTACGGCTCCCACAGATAAACCGTCAGGTCGACACGATCACATGATTCGTTGTTTATGGTGATCCCTTCTGCCAACATTCTCACTCTCTGCTCGCTTGGGCCGGTTCCTGATCGGTCGCTGATGCCGCCGGTCGCGTTGACGACCCGGTGCCAGGGCACGTCCTCTGCCAGGGGTGAATCGCGGAGGATTCTGCCGACGAGTCGTGATCGACCGGGGAGACCGGCGGCTGTGGCGATGCGACCGTAGGTGCAAACGCGGCCTATGGGGATCGAACGGATCACGCTGAGTATTCTCAGGTGGGCTTCTATGGGTTCGAGGTTTTCTTGGGCGCGTTCCCGTCGCATTCACATCTTCCGATTCATGGGGCCACAGCGTTGAGCGGTTGCTCGCCACGGAGGACTGCGATCACGTTGGCGGCGGCCATTTGTGCCATCTTTTCGCGGGTGTGGACCGTCGCAGAGCCGATGTGCGGCAATAGGACCACGTTATCCATTTCGAGCAGCTCCGCCGGAACGGCGGGTTCCTTGTCGTAGACGTCGAGGCCCGCCGCGGCGAGGCGACCTTCACGCAGTGCATCGATCAGGGCAACGGGGTCGATGATCGCGCCTCGGGCGGTGTTGATCAGGATGGCGGTTCGTTTCATTCGTCCGAGGGCGGTTTCATCGATGAGGTGATGGGTTTCTTCGTTGAGGGGGACGTGGAGAGAGATGAAATCGCTTTCGGCCAGGAGTTCCGCGAGGTTGACCCGGGTTGCGCCGCATGTTTCGATCGGCGTCTTGGGTTCGCGTGCGGCGTAGAGCAGGCGCATGTTGAACCCGGCGGCCCTTTTGGCGACAGCGGTTCCGATTCGCCCAGCGCCGATGAGGCCGAGTGTCTTTCCGTTTATGTCCGTTCCGAGGAAGTCCATCATTCCCCAGCCTCGCCAGGCGCCGGCTCGGACGAGACGTTCCGCTTCGCCCAGACGTCGGGCGGTTGCAAACAAGAGCGCCCAGGTGAGGTCGGCGGTGGTCTCGGTCAGGACATCGGGGGTGTTTGTGATGATGATACCGAGCTCATGCGCGGCGGCGAGGTCGATGTTGTCGAAACCCACCGCACAGGTTGCGACCACCTTGCACCTCGGCGACGCGGCCTGGAGGACTGATCGATTGATCTCATCGGTGACTTGGCAGATAAGGGCGTCGTGTCGGGGGGCTTCGTCGAACAACTCTTCGGTTCTGAGGGGGCGGGCGTGGGGATTCATCCGGATGGCGAACTGGGCGCCGGTCAGGAGAGCGATCCCCGAATCGGGAATCATTCTTGTGATGTAAACGGATAACGCGTGCATCAATCGACACTCGATGGTTTGATTGGCATGGTCCGGCCCATCCAGGCCGTGGTTACTCCCAAGGCCCACGGCCTAACGACTGCGTCGTTAGACCGTGCAACCCCTCGAAGCCTGTGCGACGAAGCACTGGGCTGTTGGTGGGTCATCGTAGCTGCCGGGGGGATGGAGGGCTATACTACCCGCCGACCTGGTCGCGTAATTTTGGTATTCGTCATGCTCGTGCGGCCCCACGATAAAGTGTAGGTGTATGTTCAAGGGACTCGTCAAGACGCTGAACGACGTAGTCGGCCGTGCCGAGTGGACGGACCTGATCGAACTGGTTCTGATCGGAGCGGCGGTGTACGCGACGATGCGGTTTCTCCGCGGCACGCGTGGGGCGCGTCTGCTACGGGGTTTTATTCTGCTGCTGGTCGGCAGCACCCTTCTGCTTTACTGGGCGGCCAACATGTTTGACTTGGCCCGCATTCAGGTTCTCGGGCCTATTTTCATCGGCGCCTTGTTTCTCGTTGCACTGGTGGCATTTCAACCCGAGCTGCGCCGGGCGTTGATCCGTCTTGGGGCAACGACGTGGATTGTGGAATCCACACAGGAAATGGACCGCGTGATCGACCAGGTCGTTGAGGCGGCGGCCTATCTGTCGAAGAACAAGATCGGGGCGATCCTGGCCTTCGAGCGTGCGACGGAATTCGGGGCGTTGGCGGAAAATGGTGTGGTGTTGGACGCGGAAGTCACGAAGCAATTGCTCACAACGATTTTCTGGCCGGGGTCGTCGCTGCACGATATGGGTGTGATCATCTCTCAGGGGCGTGTGTCAGCGGCTGCGGTTCAGTTTCCTCTGACTGATTCCGAAGAGATCAGCACATCGCTGGGATCCCGCCACCGCGCGGCGATCGGTCTTTCTCAGGAATCCGATGCCGTGGTTATGGTTGTGAGCGAGGAGACAGGTACGATCAGCATAGTGAAAGGGGGCGAGATGCAGTCGGGATTGACTTTGGAGACATTGCGACAAATGCTGAGAACAGAATTGGGTCGGCCGGCGGCCGAAAAAAAGGAGTAGCCTTACGGTGCCCAGTAGGCTGGCGGTGAGGAGGCGAGAACCAATCTGTTGCCCCGGCGCGTCGAGACGACCGTCGGTCGCAACTGATTTCCGCCGCCCTTTCAGGGCTGAGTTGTAACGTTTGAAGCAGTGACACACTGTTTCCATTCGCACTGCTTGAAGCAGTGGCACACAGGCCGAGGCGATTGATCATGTCACGTGAAGCACATCCCGTCTGGAGGAAGATCAACAACGCGGCGGTGGTGATTGTGATCACGTTTTTGATCTGGTTCGCGGCGGATCAGAACGTCCTGTTGGAGGAGAATATCACCATTTCGATCCGTCTGGCGAGCGGTCATCCGGATCGCTACGCCGGGTTCTCCGAACCTCCCTATCAGAAGCAGGTGACGGTGAGGCTGAGAGGTCGTCGTCGTCGACTTCGCGAATTCAAGGCACTTGTCGAAGATCGAAAAGTCTTCGACGTGAACGTGGGGGCTTCCAAGCCGACGAGTGCCGCAGTCCAATCACTCTCGACGCTCGATGATATCGTTATGAAGATGGAGGCTTATCGAAAATCGAAGCTGAGTGTATTGGCCGTTCAACCGAAGGTGTTGAGTGCGAGAATCGATAAGATCGTCCGCGTCGATGGGGTACCAGTGAGGATGGATGCCGGCGATTTGAAGGTCAGCGCTGATCGGTCCCCGAAAACCGTATCCGTCAGCCTGCCGGATTTCGTGCACAGTCATTTCGGCGACAACCTGATCGCTACGGCAGTGGCAGAGCAGATCATCCTTGCTTCCGAGGACGAGGTGGGAAGTTTTCAGGTGAGTGTCCCGCTGAGTCTGGCGAGCCTGGATGATTTCGATCCTCTGATTCAGCCGAGGTTTCAGCCGCCGGAGGTGAACATCACGGGTCGCATCGAGGCGTTGACCTCGACCGCGAGCAAGGGACCGATTCAGATCAAGTGGTATGTTCCGGACGACGTTCAGAAGGATTATGTCATTGTCAAGGAACAGGGAAGCCTTCGCGTGAACATCGATGTGACGGGCCCCAAGGATCGCGTCGACCTACTGGATCCTTCGGACATCAAGGGGATCGTCGAAGTGTTCGCGGCCGATCGGCCTGATACCACGCCCGTCGCGGAGATCACAAGACCCATTGAATTCATCCTGCCTCCGGATTTCCCCGGCTGTTCGCTGTCACCGAATTCGCAGGTGTTTGAGGTTCGATTTCGCATTGAGCACCGTCCTGGGAACATGAGTTCGGCCACGCCTAGCTAGATACACAAGCCTTTTCAGTCGCCCGTATTGTCGGGCCACCCCGTTTCTCATTGCGGGTATTTCCGGTCTTGCGGGGCTGGGCTGGGTCAATTATATTTTGGGCGTTCGTGTCCGTTATGAACTGAATGACAGTGCTTTATTTGGAGCGAATCATTGCTATCTCAAACCGCTCAATATGCCATGCGTGCCATGGCCTACATCGCTGAACATGGCAAGGAGGGCTCTGTATTGGCGAAGGATATCGCCAAGAAGACAGGTGTTCCTAGGCAGTATCTGTCGAGTATTCTGCGTGAGGCGGTCCGGGCCGGGCTGTTGAAATCCACCCGTGGGAAGGGCGGCGGCTTTCGGCTCGCGCGACCGGATCATCGGATTCGCCTGCTGGACGTCTTCAAGCCCTACGACGACGTGAACTCCAAGACGGGATGCCCGTTCGGTCAACCGAAGTGTAGCGATGAGAAGCCGTGCGTTTTTCACGAGCACTGGAAGCCGGTTGCCGAAGCCTATACGGCGATGCTTGAAGAGACGACTTTGGCCG
>CAYXGR010000308.1:0-4289 GCA_964464525.1 uncultured Planctomycetaceae bacterium | reverse complement strand
CGCAGACGACGGCGATTTTGCCGCCGAGCATGACGTCCGTCGCCCGGTTGATGCCATCGATCAGCGAGTGGCGGCAGCCATAGACGTTGTCGAACTTGCTCTTGGTGACTGAATCGTTGACGTTGATCGCCGGGAACCGCAGCACGCCGGACGCCTGCATCTGATAGAGGCGATGCACGCCGGTCGTGGTCTCCTCGCTGACACCGCGGACGGTCTCGGCGAGCTTGGTCCACTTGCCGGGGTGCTTCTGGAGTTCGGAACGGATGGTTTCGAGGATGACAGCCCATTCTTCGGGATCATTTTTGGGATCAAATTGGGGGACGGCACCGGCCTTTTCAAACTCGGCGGCCTTGTGAACCAGGAGCGTGGCGTCGCCGCCGTCGTCGAGGATCAGGTTCGGTCCGTCGGAATCGGGCCAGCACAGGGCCTGGAGGGTGCACCACCAGTATTCCTTCAGCGACTCTCCCTTCCAGGCGAAGACGGGGATGCCGCGCGGCTGATCCGGCGTTCCGTCGGGCCCGACGGCGATGGCCGCGGCCGCGTGGTCCTGGGTTGAGAAAATGTTGCAGCTCGCCCAGCGAACCTCGGCGCCGAGTTCGACCAGCGTTTCGATCAACACGGCGGTCTGGATCGTCATGTGAAGGGAGCCGGTGATCCGCGCGCCGGCCAGCGGCTGGGCCGCGGCATATTCCTTCCGCGTGGCCATCAGACCGGGCATTTCGTGTTCGGCGAGGAGGATCTCCTTTCGACCGAACTCGGCCAAACTCAGATCCGCTACCTTGAAGTCCTGTGTTGCAACTGCTGTTGTCATGTGAGTCTCCTTCTGATCATCCTTATCATTGTTGGGTGCCATGCTTACACGTCCCGGCCTCATGGGGCGGGTAAGCATGCCGAACACCCGGGTTGGGGTAAATGCCCCGCGGTGGAACCGGTTTCCGGCCGGTGCGTGTGGCAGGTTTTCGAACCTGTCGTATGGGTTTTAGGACGGACGCTGACCATTTGGCCTATCGTCATGCGTCGGGACGCTCTCCAGTTATCACGAAAAGTCGGGGCGAATCAGCCGCACCGGCCGCCGTAAGCGGGTGATGGCGTACACTTGAAAAACCGGTCGCGGCGAGTTGCCGACCTAGATTCTCCGGATCAAATCCCCACCAGAGATCCTGCATCCGCTCGTAAAAAGTCTGATTCTCGTGGGCCTCCTGCTCGACGATCAGCACCCGGCCGCCCGGTCGGACGATTCGGTACATCTGAGTAAGGGCCTCCTCGGGCTTACGCACGTGATGGATCACGAGCATCGCGATCGCCAGATCCACGCGCGCATCCTCGATCGGCAACTTCGCCAGATCGCCCAGGTGCAGCGTCACATTCGACGAACCGTGGTCCTCGACGCGCTGCTTCGCACAGGCCAGCATCGTCTCCGCCGGATCGACGGCGATTACCCGTTGGAAATGATCCGCAAGGATGGGGAGCAGGCTGCCGGTACCGGTCCCCACGTCGGCCACGGTCCATCCGCGGGGCAGGAGCGAGAGAAAGGCCTCCGTGACGAAGGCCGAACCAAACGCCGCATCGCGGAGATCGTCCCAGCGGTCGCCCAGCCGATTGAAGAATCGCGAGGCGTCGGTCCGTCGATGTTGCAGCACCCGTCGGAGACGCTCATTCATGATCGATGGCAGGGAGTGGTGCGACAGCCAGTTCAGGATCACGGCCGGGAGATCGCATTCGGCATCAACATCAGCATCAGCATCGCTGCGCGGGGGGGTATCGGCCGATGCATCGACGATCGAGATTGGCTGGGCACCGCCCGCCGCAACGTACAGCACGGAGGCGCCTTGCCGTCGATCGTTGACCAGTCCCGCACGCCGAAGCACGCGAAGGTGCCTTGAAATCGTCGATTGCGGCTGCCCGAGGATGTCCACGATTTCGGAAACATTCAGCTCCTCGATAGAGAGCAATTGAAGAAGCCGGCGTCGGGTCGGATCCGCCATGGCCTGAAAGAGGAGATCCGGGTCGGAGGATTTTCGAATGTCGACGGATGATTCATCCATATATGCGGATACTAGGATACAACCATACTCCGGTCAAGCATAATCCTGATATTTTATCGGACTATAGTGGGTGGAGACTGGCTGAGAGTTTGCTACGAGTGCTTAAGGGTGGGGGGGCTTATGGGTTCTGCTGAAGATAGAGAATGGTATCGATGGTGTGCGAGAGCAGGGGGCTTTGCTCGCGGCCTTCGGCGGCCTCGGTGAAAAGGTTGTAGGCGGCGACTTTTTCCATGTGGGCCGCGTCGGCATCGTCAAGCACCGCCGAATGCAGCATGTGGACGGCAGCCTGAGCGACTTGAACCTGCCAGACGTAGTTTCGCCCCAGAATCTTGCCGTGCGACGAGGCCGCCTGGGTCTTGGAGATCAATCGCCGGGCATCCTCGTATTCCTTCATCGCGACCGCCAGCTTGTCGACGGCCATCGTTCGGAGCTGATCGACGGCCTGCTCGGGCCATCCGGCTGAATCGCGGCCTGTCCTTTCCGCGATGTAGCTTTCCGTCTCGAATCCGTCGCGCAGGGCCTCGATCGTTTCGGTGGCAATCAGGGCAACCTGATAGGATGCCTCGGCGATCAATACGTGGATCGACGCCTCCATGTCGCCATCGTTGGTGATCATCTTCAATCGTTCGGCGTCTGATCCCGTCGCGTCGGCCGAGGCCGATCGCGCCTCTCGAATTCGCGTCGTGGCCGTCCGAAGCGCGGACTTCGCCGCCTTCTCGGCAAGGCCAAGATGCTGGATTGCAGCACCCGAGGCCTGAGATGCGGCGATTGTGCGCGCCTTGGCCTTATCGAGCAGTTCGGTAATCTTCGCACTCTGCCGGTCGGCATCCCGACGTGCCGATCTGGCCTGGTCCACCATTTCACGATCCAGTGTGCTCAACTCGGCCTTGCGTTCGAGCAGCCGCTCGCGGATTTCCTGATGCTTGGCCAATGCTGTCCTGGTCAGATCATGGTTGTGCGTCAGATCGCGAAGCCCGGGCTCTCGTTGGCCTCCCTGATAGGGAGCCGTCAACAGGTCCACCGCATCATCATCGAGCCGGGTGGCGCCTTTCAGGATTCCATTCCGCAGGGCCACAGCATTGGCCTCGGCGTCTCGTGCCTGGATCGTCAAGGTGTGGTATTCGCCGGTCTCATCGTAGATGGCGTCTCCCGAGCCATCCAACACGGCGATTCTGCTTGTGGCTCGCCGAGCGGTCGTCTCCAGAGTTTTGATCCGGTCCTGCAAGGCCGAAATCGCCTTGGACAATTTGGCGAGATCGTTTTCGCGAGCGGCGATTGCGGCGTCTGTTTGAGCGATTTCGCGCTGGAGATCATCCAATGATTTCTCGGGCCGCATCGCCTCGGCGACCTCGGCATCTCGGCGGCATTGAGCGACCGTGTCAACGAGAGATTCGGCGTACCGAAGAAACCGCGCCGCCCGTCGGTGTTCCAGCATCACCCGACCCCGCTCAAGCCGCCCTTGCAGCGTGTACAGGATCGCTCGAATGCGATTGGCGCCGAGATGCTGATCGGCCCGGAGGGTGTCGGTTCCGGCCCCGCGAAGATCGCGTAGCACCTTGTCGGCCTGTTGGAGCAGGTTGGTATTGACCGCGAGCAGTACATTTTGCATCTTGTAGATGGAAGACTTGATGTCGGGATGGCCGGCGGGGATGCGCCCGCCCGATTCGCTTTTCGTGCCCCGTAGATCATCCGCCCGGTCGATCTTTTGAAGGCTCTGCGCCGATCGCTTGAGATCGGACAGCATCGAGGAGGGAATAATCTCGGGATTGGCCTTGACGAGCCGGTCCACGGCTTCTTTATCCGCATGAGCCGCGTCGCCGAGCGACATGGAGAGATCGGCCATCGCGCCGAGATGCTCGTCGACATTCAAAACGATTCGTCGCAGGTGGGTGATATTTTCATCCAATGCGGCGTCGAGTTGACGGGTTTCGGTGTTGAACGGGGCAAGATAGAAGGGGGTGGCGGCAAGACCGCCGATGACGAGAATCCCCATGAGCACGGCGATGCCGCCGCCGAGGTTGGACGAGGGTTTTTGGGCCACGGTGATTCACTCCTCAGTAGCGATGATCGGGGGCTCGCGGCGGGGGGTACGGGCCGAGCCCCGGGGTGGGTTTCGATTCCAACACTTTGCAACCACTATATTTATCACAAATATCCGCCAAAGTCAACCGCCGATCGGCTCTACGGTGTTCCCGGATGGGATGAATACCGGACAGGTCCAACAACTCTGACCCGCATTTCTCA
>CAYXGR010000307.1:0-4300 GCA_964464525.1 uncultured Planctomycetaceae bacterium | reverse complement strand
TGGTGGGCGATGCCCACCCTACTATGATTGACAATTTTTCTGGTGAGTCATTACTGGTGCGGATGGCAGCGGGCGTGGATGCCTTTTAAGCGTCTGGTGTCTACGTGCGTATAGATCTGGGTGGTGGCGACGCTGGCGTGGCCGAGGAGTTCCTGGACGATGCGGAGGTTGGCGCCGCCTTCGAGCAGGTGCGTCGCGAAGCAGTGGCGAAGGGTGTGGGGGCCGACGGGGCCGGGGATGCCCGCCGCCGTGGCGTGGCGGTTGACCAGCCGCCAGATATTCGTGCGATCCATCGGCCGACCGGTCCGGGAGATGAACACGGCGTCCTCGTGGATCGTGGACTCCGTCAGCACCTTGCGCAGGCCGCGGATGTACTGCCCCACGGCGTCGATCGCCTTCGAACCGATGGGGATGATCCGCTCGCGGCCGCCCTTGCCCCGGCAGCGCAGGTAGCCCACGTCCAGGTTGAGATCGCCCAGGCGAAGCGTGGCCAGTTCGGAAACGCGCATGCCGGTCGCGTAAATCAATTCGAGGATCGCCCGGTCGCGAGAGTAGAACGGCGCGCCGGGCTGAGGGGCCTCCAGCAAGGCCTCCAACTGGCCGCGCTGAATCGTCTTCGGCAGGCGCTGCCAGCGCCTGGGGCTTTCCAACTGCGCGCCGATGTCGTCGGCCACTTCGCCGACGATGAAGAGATACCGCAGGAACATCCGGATGGAAACAAGGTGCCGCGCGATCGACGACAGGGCCAGTTTGCGCTCCGCCAACCGAACCATGTAGGAGCGGACCAGGTCCTCGCCGAGGCGGGTGACATCGCGGACGTCGCGATCGACCAGCAGATCGATGAAGCCTTCGAGATCCCGTCGGTAGGCCAGGATGGTGTTGTCGGCCAGGCCACATTCGGAGCGAAGGTAGTTCACGAACCGGATCAACAGGCGTGGCCAGTCGGCGTGTGGCGTTGTCTCGGGAGACTGAGGCGTTCCGGTTTGCGGTCCCGATCGCAGAGAATCAGGCGGCAGTGGGGATGTCGCTCTCGGATTGTTCTGGATTATGCGAGCAGAGGAGCCGGTCGTAGACCGGGCAGCGGGGGTAGTCGTCCAGGCACTGGGCGAAGACCTGGGGGAGGCATTGGAGGTTGAATCGTCGGGCACAGCGTTCGTCCTTCCCATGGAAGAAGGGACAGATCGTCTTGTGATCAGGACCGTTCACGGACATCGCCTCGGATGCATCGAGGGTTTGGAATCTGCCATGAGAAAGACCTTGGAGCCGTCGGCATCTCATGGCCAAGCGTTGCTCGCTCCAACAAGTGGGCAACGCTTGGCCATGCCACCCACCGGTGCCACCGGCTCGGCGCTCTGATACCAGTATCGACCGGTTTCACGCCTGTGGTTGAATCGGGCGACGGGGCCGAGGGGATTCAGAGGGTCTCATGACGCAGACGGCGGTCCTTCATGGACGCAGTTCTGTTTCATGGCTTGGGAGCCAAACGCCATGACCGTAATCGTGCTCCCTACTCGGTCGCCCTCAATGCTTGGCCATGCCACCCAACGCGCCTTATGGAATGTGATCGGGGAGGCTGAGGGAGAATCGGGAATAGTGGGCGCCGTTGTGATCTCCACGCTTCAACACGAGCCGGCCGCCGAGGCATTCGGCCCAGTATTTTGAGAGGGCCAGGCCAAGCCCGAGGCCCATCGCGGCACGCCCCCCGATCGATTCGCTGCGGCGGAAGGGTTCGAATACGGCCTTGCGATCCTTCGGCACGACGCCCGTGCCCGGATCCTCGACCTCGAAAGTCACGCCGCCGGCCGGGCCCGGCGAGGCCGTGAGCCAGATGCGATGATCCTCCGGCCGGCCGCCATACTTGCAGGCGTTTTCCACGAGGTTCGACAGGATCTGAACCACGATTTCTCGGTCTGTCTCGATTTGCAGATCGTCGCCACATCGATTCTCGACCACCAGTTCCTTACTCGATGATTTACACTGATCGGCCGTCTCCCTCGCGATGGCGTCGAGGACCACATGCGGCGCGTAGGCCATCTTTAGAAAGTGCGGCCGGGCATCGCCTATCTTGGAATAGACCAGCACATTCTCGACCAGCCGGGCCAACCGCTTCGATTCCTTCCGCAGCGTGGCCACATAGTCTTTCCATTTTTGCGTTTCGTCTGCCGGCGTGTCGGCCAGCAGATCGGTGTACAACTGGAAGGAGGTCAACGGCGTGCGCAGCTCATGCGTGACCGCGGCGACGAAGCGCATCCTGCGTTCAAGCATTGTGATGTACTTCACGGCGCCATAGGAAATCGCCAGCAGCGCGAGGATCGACACGCCCCAGGTAACACCCAGCCCCCATGTGATCCCCCCGCTTGTCGGAACTGCCGCCGTGAACGTCGGCGCGGCGCTCAGCAGCCGTGCCGGAATCGTATGAAGTATGTTGGAATCAGGCGGGGTGCCGATGGCGACCGGCTCGATTCTTGCGTTGGGTAGCAGATCCTGGACCTCATGTTCCAGATCCTCCTTCATCCGCCGCCAGTCGATCAGCACACCTTGCAGCGTGCAATACTGGCTGTTCTCCACATAGACGGAACGCACCATCGCGAGTTGAACGCGTTCGTCGAGCGTCAGGTCGAGCCAGATCGGGAGCATGGGATTCGGCCTGACCTGCACACATCCGAGCATCGGATCCGAATCGATCGTGTATTCGTCCCCGAGTTGCAGGTTGTCCATCGCCACGAGTTGAGGTTCGCACATCTCCTTGGGAAGGTGTTTGCTCTGGAGTTGCAGCAAGCGCGCGCCACGGCGGGCAAACTCGGCGACCGTCCGACGCTTGGGGTCCGCCGCGATCTCGTGGTTCATTTCGGTTCCCGAATCTCTGCGTTCCCCGATTAAATCCGATCTGAGTTTTGCGTTCTTCTCGATGTGCGCGGCATGGGCCCGTTCATAGACTTCCAACAGAGACCATGCATCATAGCGGTCGCGCAGAGCGGCGAACCAGTTTTCCGCGGAGGCCAGTCGGGCCCGTTCGGCGACGGGCAGCGCGCCGGCGGGAATCGCGGTCTCGGCCCCGCGATCCAACTGAGGGGAACTCCAGCCCTGCGCGACCGACACCTGAAAATGCAACAATAACTCTGGATCGTTCAAGTTCACCAGCGGCGATCGAAGCAGGGGTGGTTCTTGAACCAGCGAGCCGTCCTGATGGTCGTAGGCCTCGGCGGGCTTGTAAAACGACAGGAAGATGTCTACGGATCGAGCGCGTTCGGCGCCGAGCTTGGACTCGACGAGCCAGTCCAACCGCCCCATGGCCAGGGTGAGGGCTTCGTGGTAGGACTTTTCATGAGCTTCTCTGGCGCGTGCGTAATCGGCCCGAGCCTCCAGTGCATCGACCTGCAGACCGGCCCGGGTCGCCCACCCCAGCCCTCCGCACACCAGCAGCCAGATCAGGGCCAGGGCGATGAAGGCGTTGTGCCGTGTTGTGATGGGGGAGACCATGTTCAGCCCGGTTGCGAATCTTGCGAGGCTGTTCGTTTGGACGACCGAACACTCGGCCCAAGCATGTAGCCCTTCCCGCGTACGGTCACGATGGAATCCTGCGTATCGGTTTGACTCACCGACGACAGCTTGGCGCGGAGCCGGGCGACGTGCATGTCCACCGTGCGCGTTTCGTTGCCGGCGCCGCTCAGCCCCCACAGACGGGTCAACAATTCGTCTCGAGAGATGGCCCGACCCGGGTTGGCCGCCAGGTGGCTGAGGATGGCGCATTCCGTCTCGGACATGATTTCCGTCGTTCCATCGGAGCCGATCATTTCGCGACGTTCCAGATCCACGGTGGCATTCCCGATGGCCAGATTCGCAACCTCCGCGGGCCGCTCGGGGCTTCGTCGCAGAACCGCCTCGACGCGGGCGACGAGTTCACGGGCCGAAAAGGGCTTGACCACATAGTCATCGGCCCCCTTCTCCAGGCCGGCGACACGATCCTCCTCCGCGCCCCGAGCACTGAGGATGATGACCGGCAAGGAGGCATGTGTCTTTCGGAGCGACTTGAGCACGTCCATCCCATCCATCTTGGGCAGCATCAGATCGAGCAGAACCAGATTGACGCCCGACCGACGGGCCGCGTCCAGCCCCGCCTCGCCGTCGGCGGTCTCGACAGGATCGTAGCCCGCGGCGCGGAGGGCCGCCGCCACGCCCTGCCGAATGGCGTCTTCGTCCTCGATGATGACGATGCGTGCGAGATTCAAGGGATCATGACCTCGATGTCGCGATGAACGCAGGAAACCCGTCCCGCGTGTCGGATCCATACATCAATCAG
>CAYXGR010000306.1:0-4323 GCA_964464525.1 uncultured Planctomycetaceae bacterium | reverse complement strand
GCCATCGCCTCGGTCTGGATCGCCCTCGGGGCGCTGATCACCACGATCGCCCTGATCCTTATTCCGGACGAGAGCGCCGAACAGGTCGTCACCCTCCTGCCCTATACACTTGCCTTCTCCGCAACGCTCGCTGCCGGCGTGCTCTGGGCCTTTCGAGGGCGGAAGGATGCCGACACCGCCGTCGCCGGGCAACGCCTGCAGGCCGTCGTCGCCCTGCTGATCAACAGCCTTTCCTTCGCAATCCTGCTCTTCACTCTCCTGGAGGCAAAATACGCCTTGGCCGGTCTGGTTCTTGAGTACGGTTTTCTGTGGGTTTGCTGGTGGCTGTATATCCGAATTGTTGCACCCGATGGGCGGTGAACTCCCCCCGGAGAATATGCTATAATCTCACGAAGCATACGGATTGATGGACATGGGATCGGTGAACATGAAGCAGACGCTTATTGTGAAATGAAACAATCCGTGGGATACCATGACGACCTGTGACGCGACAGCCAAGGTGAAGATTCTTCTCAACGGCGAACCGTGGGCGGTTCAACCCCCCGCGACCCTGGCGACCCTGATCGCCGAGCGCGGACCCCGTCCCCCCTTTGCGGTCGAGGTCAACAAGCAATTGGTTCGACGCGGCGACTACGGGGTAACGGCCCTGCACGAGGGAGACACGATCGAGATCGTCACACTCGTCGGCGGCGGATAGAACGCTGACGGGTGCCATGCTTACACAACCCGGTAGTGTGGGTTGGGTAAGCATGCGTAACCCCAGAGGCGCCCGATCAAAGCTCCGAGTGCAAACGATTGGAGCTTGCTGACACGTCCCGGTCCGGATGCGCCGGGATGAAACAAGAGTTCAAACTGTTTGCTGCCGCGAATTTCGAATTTGATAAGGAACGATCAACCGAGACACACATATGGACCCGACACCCCTCAAGATCGGCAACCAGACATTCCGTTCTCGCCTCTTCGTCGGTACGGGCAAGTACGAGACCTACGAGCAGATGCGTGGCTGCCTGGAGGCGAGCCGGTGCGAAGTCGTCACCGTGGCCGTCCGCCGGGAACGCCTGATCGACGCCGAGAATCGAAGCCTGCTCGACTTTATAGACACAGATAACTATACGATCCTCCCCAACACCGCCGGCTGCTTCAACGCCGAGGATGCCATCCGCGTCGCTCGGCTGGGGCGAGACATTCTCGAACAGCTCGACAATGCCGGCGCCCAATGGGTCAAGCTGGAGGTGCTCAGCGACAAGCGGACGCTTCTACCCGATCCAATCGGAACCCTGGAGGCGCTGAAAACCCTCCTGAAGGACGGGTTTCAGGTGTTGGTCTATACCAGTGACGATCCGGCGATGGCCCGACGCCTCAAGGAGGCGGGCGCGACCAGCGTCATGCCCGCCGGCAGCCCGATCGGCAGCGGTCAGGGCGTGCTGAATCCAAACAACCTGCGGATCATCCTGGAGTTGCTCAAAGAGGGCGATCCGGACTACCCCGTGATCGTGGATGCCGGCGTCGGCACCGCCAGCGACGTGACCATTGCGATGGAACTCGGCGCCGACGGTGTCCTGCTCAACACCGGCATCGCCCACGCGAAAGCCCCGGCGTCCATGGCCCGGGCGATGGCCCACGCCCTCGACGCCGGTTATCTCGCCTATCGCGCGGGGCGCATCCCGAAAAAGCTGTACGCAACCGCAAGTTCGCCGACGGAAGGAACCCTGTCGCACCCATGATCCAGAACGGATAGGGTGGCATGCCCAAGCGCAGCGCGGGCATGCCGAGCGACGCGCATCGACATGGTCTTTTTCAGGCTTCCTTTTTGGGAGCCCTCAATGCTTGGCCATGCTTTCCCCAATGTCTAGTCTCTAACAGAGTAGTTGCACCATGGACCGCCGCCGCCGAATTCGATTGTGTGTCTGGCTCATCATCCTGGGCATCAGCAATTTCATCCTCTATGCAATCATCTATGCCATCATCGGCGGCGATGCCCCCAACGGCGAGATCAACGAGGCCGGCCACCATTTTGTCCGCGGTCATTTCATTCATGCCACCCAGGGTTTTGAGTGTGAGGTGTCCCGCTGGGTCTGGATCTACAGCTACATACACTCCATCACCATCTGGCCCTCGATCGCCGCCGTCCTGCTGGCCATGCTCACCCTGGCCCGGCCCCACATCCTCGCAACCTATCAACGCGGCATCATGAAGGGCTCCACCCTCGTTACCGTCATGGCCACCGTGATCGTCCTCGTGACATCCATGATTATGCTCGTCTTTATCATGGAGTTTGTCCGAACGGTCTGAATCCATGCACGCGCCCGATCCCGGAGAATCCAACGTGACAACATCCTCGACCGACTCCTGGGCGCCGATGATCGCAAGGGCGATCCCGCACTTCGAACCGCGTCCCCAACAAACGGCAATGGCCGATGCCGTCGCCGCCGCGCTGGATTCAAAAAAACATCTCATCGTCGAGGCCGGGACCGGCGTCGGCAAGAGTTTCTCCTACCTCCTGCCTGCCATCCAGCACATCCTGAGCAATCATGGCAAACGCATCGTCGTCGCCACCCATACGATCGCGCTACAGGAACAACTGGTCGAAAAGGATATACCGGCGCTGACGGCCGCAGTGGATCGGCCGTTCAAGGCCGTCCTCGTCAAGGGCCGCAATAACTACGTCGCCCTCCGCCGACTCGAACTGACCAGTCACAGACAAGAATCGATATTCTCGACTCCCGCACAAATGACTCAACTACACCGGATCGAGGACTGGGCCTACCACACGACCGACGGCTCCCTGTCCGACCTCGATTTCCAGCCCGCCGGCGATCTCTGGCAGCGCGTCCGCAGCGAAAGCAATAACTGCATGGGCAACCGATGCCCGACCTTTGATCAGTGTTTCTATCAGAAGGCTCGCCGTGAGGCGTCGGAGGCACAGTTACTCATCGTCAACCACGCCCTGTTTTTCTCCGATCTGGCCCTGCGCGGTCAACATGTCTCCATTCTCCCCGACTACGACGCCGTCATCTTCGACGAGGCACACAACATCGAATCCGTCGCCGGCGACCACATGGGCCTGAGTATTTCCAATCTGCAGGTTCGGTTCCTGCTGCGAGGAATCTTCAACGAACGCACCGGCCGCGGCTTCATCGCCATGCTCGAAGCACCCGAACTCGTCAAGAAGGTGGTCGATGCCGAGACCCGGAACGAGGCCCTGTTCGATGCCTTGAGACAGGCATTCCCCACGCGTCGAGGATCGGCCCGATTCAACAATTCCGATGGGATCGTCAACCTGATCAGCCCGGCACTGAACGAATTGTCGAACGACTTGAAATCGCTCCGCAAGCAGTTCAAACGCGAAGACGAACTGTTCGAGTTAAATGCCCTCGTCCGCCGCTGTGCGGAAATGGCCACTACAATCGAAAACCTCCTGGCGCAAAACATGAAGGACCACGTCTATTGGTTGGAGACCGCCGAAAACCCATCGCCACGAACAACCCTCCGCGCCGCCCCGCTCAAGATCGACCAGGTGCTGCGCGAGGAACTCTTCGAGCGAACGGACAGCGTGATCCTCACCAGCGCCACGATGTCGACCGGCGGCGAGGCCGGTTTTGCCTATCTCCGCGGTCGCCTCGGCATCGACGACGCGATTGATCTGCAACTCGATTCACCCTTCGACTATCAAAAGCAGGTAACCATTCACGTAGAGACTTCTCTCCCAGAGCCCAATGCCCCCGACTTTGTCGCCGCCGCCGTTGATCGGATTCAACACTATGTGCTCGAAACCGGTGGCCGGGCATTCGTCCTGTTCACCAGCTACTATGCCTTGAACGCGGCGGCGAAGATCATGCAGCCCTTTTGTGAGGCCAACAATCTCACGTTGCTCGTCCAGGGTCGGAACCTCCCGCGCGGCCGGATGGTTGAGCGGTTCAAGAAAACCAGCCGTGCCGTCATCTTCGGAACCGATTCCTTCTGGCAGGGGGTGGATGTGCCCGGCGATGCCCTCCAGAACGTGATCATCGTCAAGCTCCCCTTCGCCGCTCCGGACCGACCCTTGATCGAGGCCCGCATCGACGCCATCAAGGAGGGCGGCGGCAATCCCTTCATGGAGTTCCAATTGCCCGAGGCGATCCTGAAGCTCAAGCAGGGCTTTGGCCGCCTGATCCGATCTCGCACCGATCACGGCATCGTCGCCATCCTCGATCCGCGTATTCATACCAAATTCTACGGCCGGCGATTCCTCCAGGCCCTCCCCCCCTGTCGGATCGAGACCCACCGATAAAAACAACTCAATGGCCTGGTCCATCGGTGCCGCAACCTATCAGAGCCGCGACC
>CAYXGR010000305.1:0-4335 GCA_964464525.1 uncultured Planctomycetaceae bacterium | reverse complement strand
GAGTCCCGGCGTAGCCGGGATGCAACCCGTGGAATGCGAGTCTCGATTTTTTCGCCCCGGCAGGGGCGAAGGAGGTCCACCGCATGGGTGCCCCATCCTTGTCTGAAAGAAAAGGTTGGGGAATAAGCGTTATTAGCGAAGCCATTCCTGTCATACAACACCCACCGCTCCCTCACGGTCGCGGCTCTGATCGTCGACGTCGGGTCAGCACCCACGCGCCGCCGGCGAGCAACAGACACGTCGCCGGCTCTGGTATGGTTGTAAATGTGAAGTTGTCGACGACCGCGCCCGAAAAATCGATGTGATCGATCAGCGCGGTGGGATTAATTGTGATAAAATTGCCCGGATCGCCGAAGAAGGACACCGGATTACTGTTGACCGATCCGAGGGGGTTGTTGGCACTGTCGAAGGCCGTTGCTGCCCCGGCCCCGAATCCGAACCCGTGAACAAAAAAGAAATTCACAGAATCGACGGGGGTATCAAAGCTCACCTGCCCGCCGCCGAGTCCGACCTCGTAGGAAAACTGGCCGGAGGCATACAGCGGTGGGAGGAACTCCGTCGCCACCACGCCGCCCGACCAGTTGGACCCGGCGAACGAAAACGTTGTCGTTCCCGGAGGAGTGATCCCGAACTCGGCACCGCTGTTGTCAAAAAAGAGCGTCGTCGTCACTTGACCCGATGCCAGGGCGGTGAATGACAACACTGCAAACAAGCACAATACGATGGCCGGAACTCGAATCGTTCGCATCTCTACCTCCAATCTTTCAGGGCGCACAACCCTCTGATCGGGATCGTCAACCGCTCCGATTCGCCCCTGTTTGAAACAAGTATTTCGTATCTGGCTCGCTCGAACGCCATGGAGTATAGCCGAACAAGTAAAGGAATGCCAAAGAAGTGCTGGAAGTAAATGAATATCGAAGTAGTGCTGGAAGTAAATAAATGCCAAAGAGGTGCTGGAAGTAAAGGAATGCCAAAGAAGTGCTGGAGGGTCTATGACAAAGTCCACGGGGTCTCTTGCCGGCTTCAGCCGGCAGTTTTTTGTTTGCCACCGACTTCAGTCGGTGGTGTGCATCCCTCACAATTACCCTCAGCCGGCTTCAGCCGGGCTTTCATGTCGCAATCACGGCGAACGAGGTTCCAACAACCCCCGACGGGCTTCCTGATAGGAGGTTATTGGCGACCGGAATAGCTCCGAACGACACCAGCCGATTCTGACATGGACCCGAGGCGGACGGATTCAACTTGATGCGGATACTATCGGGTAATCGTCGTTCCCGTCTCCCCACGAAGGGCCGCGGGCAGCTTTTCGATGTTTGTGATCACCACCTGCGACGAAGGATTATGTGGGCTTTTCAGAAACTGAACCGCCGCCTCCAGCTTCGGCAACATAGAGCCCGCAGCGAACTGGCCCTCGGCGATCAACCGTTCAATCCGCTCCATGCTCACCCGCCCGAGCGACTCCTGATCCGGCTTGCCATAGTTCACAAAGACCGTCTCAACCCCGGTCACCAGCGCCAGCACATCGGCACCGACCTCCGCCGCGATGATCGCACTGGTCAGATCCTTATCAATCACCGCCTCGACCCCGTGGTATTCGCCGATCTCGTTTTCGATAACCGGGATACCCCCGCCGCCGCCCGCGATGATCAACTCGCCCGCGTCCACCAACCGCTTGATCGTCGAAAGCTGCACGATCCGAAGCGGCCTCGGCGACGGCACCACCCGGCGATAGCCTCGCCCGGCGTCTTCGACGATCTGCCACCCATCGCGATCCCGATGAAGCCCCGCGGTCTCGGCGTCCATGAACCAACCGATCGGCTTGGACGGATGCTCAAATGCAGACGAGTCCTTGTCAACGACGACAGTCGTGACGATCGCCGTGCAGCTTTGATCGATTCCCCGTTGGCGTAGTTCGTTCCGCAGCGTCTGCGAGATCATGTAGCCCATGCCCGCCTGCGTGTTGGCCACCGCCAGCCCCAGATCGATCGGGTAGACCTCTCGGGAGGACAGCTCGACCCGCCGCATGACCGATCCCACCTGCGGCCCATTGCCGTGCGTGATCGTCAGTTGCCGGCCCGCCTCGACCAGGTCGGCCAGTGGCAGGGCGATCTCGCGGCTGAGGCGAAACTGCTCGTGGATGTCTCCCGATCCCTCCGGCTCAACGAGGGCATTACCCCCAATAGCGACAACAACCTTCATGCTGGAATCCTCTTATTCAGAACGGTCGCTCGCGCATAGTCGCCGCCATGATCGCCTTGGCCGTATGCAACCGATTCTCGGCCTCCTGAAACACCACCGACTGAGGGCCGTCCAACACCTCGTCCGTGACCTCGGCGCCGCGATCGGCCGGCAGGCAATGCATGTAGATCGCCTGATTCCGGGCGAGGCGCATCTTCTCGCCGTCACAGATCCACGGCTTGTACCGGGCGTTGAGCCCCAGGCACTCCTCCTCGATCTGATGCATCTCCACATCCGTCTTCGCATCCCGCCGCTGAAGCATCAGATCGTACGGTCCCCAGCTTTTGGGATAGACGATATCGGCATTGGCGAAGGCCTGCTCCATGTTGTCCGCGATCTCGAACCGAGTCCCTGCTTTTTTCGCATTCTCCCGGGCCGACTCCATGCACCGATCCATCAGCCGATACTCGGGCGGATGGGCCAGCGTGACATCCATCCCGAAGCGAGTCATCAACGTGATCAACCCCTGCGGGACCGACAGCGGCTTCGCATACGACGGCGAATAGGCCCAGCTCACGGCGATCTTCCGCCCGCGCAGATCGTCGCCGAACACCTCGCGAATCGTCATCAGATCGGCCAGCGTCTGCGTTGGATGATCGACATCGCACTGCATGTTAATGACCGGCACGTCGGTCGCCTCGGCAACGGCGCGCATGTAGGCATTGCCGGCATCGAGAATCAGGTCGTGGCGGATGGCGATCCCATGGCCCATCGCCCCGAGAATGATACCCGTGTCTTTTGCCGTCTCGCCGTGGGAGATCTGGGTGACATGGGAGTCCAAAAAGTGGGCATGGGCGCCGAGCTGCGTCGCACCGGCCTCGAAGGCGTTTCGTGTCCGCGTGCTCTTGTCAAAAAAGAGCAGGTAGACCGTCTGGTTGGGCAGCAGCGGTGTCGCTTCGCCACGATGGAACTTCTCCTTCAGATCCTTCGCCAGATCCAGAAGCGTGTCGATTTCATCCTTCGTCAGATCTTGTGTCTCGATGTAGTCTCGTCCCGTCAATGCCGTCATCGTGTCTTATCTCCTGCTGGACTTCTTTCGCTTGGTATTCATGCTGCAATAGATCTCCGGAAACGCCGCGTAGAATGCGGCCGATCGCAACAGGTGTTTGATCGGCACCGAGTCGTTGACCGAGTGGGCGACCGACTCCGGCGCCGGGCCGAAGCCCACGCAGGGGATGCCGTACATCCCGTTGATCGAAACCGCATTCGTGCTGAAGGTCCAGCGCCCGACCTTCGGCCGCGAATTGAACAACGCGGCATGGGTCTCGACCGCCGCCTTGATCGGCTGCGAATCTTCCGGCATCACCCACGTCGGAAAGTATTTCTCCGTCGGATAGACCAGCCCCGTATAGGCGGGCCGTTCGTAGATCGGCACCGCAACCTTCGCCGACACCCCCGCACGCTTAACCGCATCTCGCACCTGCCGCAGGGCCAGCGCCTTCGACTCCCCAGTCGTCAACCGTCGGTCCAGATGGATATAGGCCCGATCAGGCACGGCGCAGAGGCTCGGCGTCTTGCAGTCTATATAGGAGACGGTGATGGTGCCGTTGCCGAGAAAGGCATCCTTGCCGAGTCGGCCATTCAATTTTTCAATCTCGCGCACGATGCGAGCGATCTTGTAGACCGCATTATCTCCCTTGTGCGGCATCGATCCGTGGCACGATCGGCCCCGAGTCGTCACCCCGATCTCCATCCGACCCCGCTGACCGCGGAGAATCTTGCAATCCGTCGAGTCGGTCACCACCACAACGTCCGGTCGCAGGCCCTCTTCCTTGACGAGGTATTGCCAGCAGAGGCCGTCGCAGTCCTCCTCCATGACAGTGACCACGATGTAAAGCGTGAAGGCGTCGAGCGGCAATTTCAGATCGCGGATGATCTTGGCCGCGTAGACCATCGCGGGGATCGCCCCTTCCTGATCACCCGCGCCGCGACCCCAGACACGGCCGCCGGAAACCTTCCCTTTGTAGGGATCGTGTCGCCACTCACTCGGATCGCCGATGCCGACGGTATCGCAGTGGGCATCGATGGCGATTTTCGTCGGACCCCGGCCGATGCGGCCGATGAGATTACCCATCCCGTCGACGCGGATTTCATCGA
>CAYXGR010000304.1:1520-4372 GCA_964464525.1 uncultured Planctomycetaceae bacterium | reverse complement strand
ACTTTTGAGATAGGATGAGGCATCCGTGCAGGGCACCCGGCACCCTTGCACTGCTTGAAGCAGTGGCACACAGACGCCTTTCTTTTGAGATAAGGATGGGGCACACCCATGCTTGGATTGGGGATGGTGCGGAGGGTCTGTGTGCTCAGCCTGTCAGACGGGGCTACTTCCCCCGGTCGGAGAGGATGGACAGGACGCCGGTCACGATTGCGGCTAGGGCTAGGCCGCCGAAGACCGACCAGTGCACGACTCCATTTGAGATTGGATCCATGATGACTGAGGGCCAGGCGCCTTGAAGGATTGCCGCCGTCGCAAGGCCGAGGGCGGCCATGCCGAGGATGCCGATCAGGAGGCAGATATTCATCGGGACCGCGCCGGCCATCTCGCCGGTGGCGACTCGTGCCGCGGCCTTCACCGCCGGCATGCGCTGGGCCTTCGTTTCCTCCACCGCTTCGGTGACCGCCACGATGGAGGATCCCTCTTCGCTGATAGTCTCTTCGGCGAGGGTGCCGGTCTCCGTGACGGTTTCGATCGCATCGGAGGGGGAGATGACGTCGAGTAGTTCGGCGCCCAGGCTGGTGTCGTCGCTCTCCTGCGTCAAGTCGAGGAGGCCGCTGCCGGAGCCGACGGCGTCGAAATCGCCCACGCCCGATGAGATCTGCGTCTCTCCCATGGGATCGGTCTCGATCTCCAGCTCGTCATCGTCGAAGACGCTGATACCTACTTTGCTGAACTTGGTTCCCTCCTTCGCGATCGGGCTCTCGACCATGGAGGAATCGCCGCCGGGTTCTAGGCTGATGATGCTGGAGCCGGACAGGCCGAGGTCGGGCACGTCTTCGAGGATGTCGTCGGCGGAATCGGACACGAGGGCGTCGAGATCGGCGGCGGAATCCTGTCCATCGCCGGGCATCAGGTCTATTTCGGAGGAGAATTCAGACTTCGGCGCCGCGGGCAATTCCTCGGGAATGGCGTCGATGTCAAGTTCGGCCGGCCCAGCAGCGGAATCATCGCCCAGGGCGGGTTCCAGATCGGGCGGTTCCTCGGCGGCGGGGCTTTCGTCGATTGCACCGAGGCTCGCCGAGGAATCGGCCAGGCTCGAGAGTGCCGAGGCGAAGGATTCGTGATCGTCCAGGCTGATCTCTTCGGGCGCCGCCTCGTCGGTGGCTTCCAGGTCGACGACGCTGCTCCCCTCCTTGCCCCCGGAGGCCTCGACTTCGCCCCGCTTGTAGAAGACCTTGCCCGCGTCCCGGTATTCGCGGAGCTTGCCCGAATCGACCAGCGATTTGACCTGATCCTCGGAGACGTCCAGCGCTCCACAGACCTCTTCGACCGACATGTATTCTTTTGCCATGATTCTTCAACCCCAATAAGTGTGCAGCCTATCAGCCGTGTTTTCGATCCACGGGATCAACAGATGGGCCTGATGACCCGTCCTACTCATTACCCGCCTTCGGGGCGGAAAATCAACTACCGAGTTCGATTTTGTATCGCCCTTGCAGGGCTGGGTGCGTTTTCAACATGATGACCCAGGGCGACGCTTCGCTCTGCCCTGGACTGACATGTTGAGGCCCCTTCGGGGCGTGGAAAAAAATGGTGGGCAATGCCCACCCTACGGGCTTCGGGGCGGAAAAACAACGTGGTGGGCAATGCCCACCCTACTTGTCTTTGTCCAAGTCCGTCGGCATGTCGGGCAGCACCGTTCCAAGCTTTTCGTCTTCTTCCTGATTATCGGGCGCGATTCCGCCCCGATTCAGGCGGGCCTTGATCCGCCGCTGCTCGGCCAACATCACCCGCGCCTGTTGCGGTGTCGGCTCGCCGTTGTTCACATTCTCCAGGTATCGGTCATACAGAAACGACCGTGCCGCGACCAGTCGAAGCTCCTTGTCTCTGGGAACATACTGGTAGCACCATACGTTACTGCTGTCGACATCCATCATGAACAGACCGTAGCTGTTTTTGTCGATCTGACCGGTGAAGGCGAAGATGCCCCGCGCCCCGGCCATCGGCGAGTCGCCGCCATAGGCGGACTGGATGTTCAGGACACCATCCGACCGCATGATGAGCGCCGTCGCGATGACCGCCAGCAGGATCGCGATGATCCACAAAATCGTCTGTCCTCGCCGCGGCTGGGGAATCGCCACGGCGACTGCCGTACATTCTTCTTGCCCGGTCATTGCGCGCTGTCCTTATTGGTGATAGCTCCCCCAGGTTTGCCAGCAACACACGATTATACGCCAAATCGCGGCTATCTCAAGGGTTGGACGGATTGTTTCGGGACGGAGCGGGGCTGGGGACAAGCCCGGCGGCCCTGAGTATACTGGCGGTCTATGAGATCCTATTCGGATAATTCGCCCATCCGCTGGTCCTCAAGACCCCTCGATCCGCCCGGTAATCTGGCCGGCTTGCGGGAATTCGTGGGTGGAGATCACTCAGGGGTGATACTCGAATCGGTCGCGGGCAATTCGGAAGACGCCCGATATTCGATCTTTGCGATCGATCCGGTCCGAACCCTTCGTGTCGAGAATCCGTTCGAAGGGGATCCGATCGCCCGGCTGGCGGCCCTATGTCGCCCCTGGCGGGGCCTGGCTCCCCAGCTTCGGCCCGACCGGGATCCGCCCTTCGTCGGCGGGTGGATCGGCTATCTGGGGTACGAAACAGGACGGTTCGTCGAGCCCACCGCGGGATGGGAGGATCGACCTTCCCCGCTACCAATCGCCCACTGGTCGCTTTTCGACACGGTCCTCATCCATGACGCCCGCTCGGACAGTTGGACAGTCGCAGGTGTGGACCTGCCGAGGGAATGGGCTGGCGAACCACGACCACCGCTTGAGGAGCGGTTCGACAGGTGGGAA
>CAYXGR010000304.1:0-1420 GCA_964464525.1 uncultured Planctomycetaceae bacterium | reverse complement strand
GCGCTTGGCTACATCCGCGCGGGGGACATCTTTCAGGTAAATCTCGCCCGGCGGTTCCGGCTACGCACCCACGAATCCCCAATCGCGATCTATCGCCGCCTCTGCGCGTCCAACCCGGCCGCCTATGCGGCGTATCTTCCGATCGCCTTAAACGACGGCCAACGATGTACGAACGCCGTCATCTCATCCTCCCCGGAATTGTTCCTCAGGCTGGAGGATGGCATCGTCACGTCTCAACCGATCAAGGGCACCCGCCCGCGCGGCGCGACACCGGACGAGGATGCCCTGGAGGCGGCGGCACTGGCGAACAGCGAAAAGGACCAAGCAGAGTTGAATATGATCGTCGATCTGGTTCGCAACGACCTCGGCCGAGTCTGCACCTATGGCACGGTTCAGGTTGCAAATGAAGGCGCGATCGAGCGACATCCCACTGTGTTTCATCGAGCCGCCACGGTGCGGGGCCGGCTTCGTTCCGACTGCGACGCATTCGACCTGCTCCGCGCCGCGTTCCCCGGTGGTTCGATTACCGGGGCGCCGAAGGTTCGGGCGATGCAGTTGATCCACGAATTTGAGACCGAGGCGCGGGGGCCGTACTGCGGGGCAATCGGATACATCGGCCTCGACGGGAACATGGCCTTGAACTTGCCGATCCGAACGCTGACGATGGCGGACGGTTGGTTGGACCTGAAGGTCGGTAGCGGTATCGTCGCCGACTCGGTCCCGGTGGAGGAGTACGAGGAACTCGGCGCCAAGGCGGCGGGGATGCTGGCGGCGATAGGTGCGGATGAAACGCAGACCGTTCCCGCTTTGACACAATGAAACTACGGATGTCTATTATATGAGCGAATATGTCTATCTGAACGGCGCGATCATCCCCGGCACGGAGGCAAAGATCTCCGTCTTTGACGCCGGGCTGACCCACGCAGCGGGCCTGTTCGAGACCTTCCGTGCCTACAACGGGAAGGTGATGCGGCTGGAGGATCACCTGCAACGACTGACGGCCTCATCCGCGTCGCTGGAGCTGGATCTTTCGGTCGACGTGGAGGCGATCAAACGGAGCATCGCCGAACTGCTCGCCGCGAACAGACTGAGCAATGCCCGGCTTCGATTGACGCTGACACCGGGGACCGTGGCCCGCCCCCACGAGCCGCCGGGGCAACGACCCGATCCGACGGTGCTGATCGTCGCCAGCGAAGTCGAGGGCTATCCCGACGAACTCTACAAGCGGGGGATGCGCGTCCGCGCCTGTCCGTATAAGCAAAACCGGCTCGATCCCCTCGCGGGTCACAAGACGCTGGCCTATTTGCCGCGGCTGCTGGCGATCAAGGAGGCCGCGGATTACGGATGCCAGGAGACGCTGTGGTTCACCACCGAGAACCAGCTCGCCGAGGGATCGATGTGCAACGTGTTCATCGTCCAC
>CAYXGR010000303.1:0-4391 GCA_964464525.1 uncultured Planctomycetaceae bacterium | reverse complement strand
GGATGATCTACATTGAGGTTGGACTTGCCGATTGAAACACGGGGTGCGTGGGATGGCCTCTGGATATCGGGGCGTCGGGGGGGCTGCTCGCCGTCGAGTGTGCGTCATTCATCGGTCGATACTACCGTAACCTATTCTATATGATGGAAGATAGAAAGAGAATTGAGGCGCTGCTATGGGTACCGACATCGTTCATGTTCAAGGGCGGGAGGTTCTGGATTCTCGCGGGAACCCGACCGTGGAGGCGATCGTGGTGTTGGAGGATGGCTCGGCCGGGCAGGCGATCGTCCCCAGCGGGGCCTCGACCGGCGAACATGAGGCGGTGGAGCTTCGCGACGGGGATTCGGCCCGGTACATGGGCAAGGGGGTGCTCAAGGCGGTCGAGCACGTGAACACGGCGCTGGCCGAGTGCGTCGTCGGGATGGATGCGACCGACCAGGAAACGGTCGATAGGGCGATGATCGATCTGGATGGCACGCCCAACAAGGGGAAGCTGGGCGCCAACGCGATCCTGTCCGTTTCGCTGGCGACTGCCCGGGCGGCGAGCGAGTCGTGCGGGCTGCCGCTGTTTCGGTATCTTGGCGGCTGCCATGCCAACACGCTGCCCGTGCCGATGATGAACATTCTCAACGGCGGCAAGCATGCCGACAGCACGGTCGATTTTCAGGAGTTCATGATCCAGCCGTGGGGGGCGGAGAGCTTCGGCGAGGCGCTGCGGTGGGGGGTCGAGATTTTTCATACGCTGAAACGGATCCTGAAAGACAAGGGCTATGGGACGGCGGTCGGCGACGAGGGGGGCTACGCACCCAGCTTGAAGTCCAACGACGAGGCGTTCGAGGTGATTGCTACGGCCGTGGAAAAGGCCGGCTATCGGCTGGGCGAGCAGATCTTCTTCGCGCTCGATCCGGCCAGTAGCGAACTGGCCAACGAGGCCGGGGCGCCGGATCGTTACAAGTTTTTCAAGAGCAAGCCGGAATCCGTCATCGGCTCCGAGGAGATGATCGATTACTGGGTGGAGAAGTGCAATCAATGGCCGATCCGAAGCCTGGAAGATGCCCTGGCCGAGGATGACTGGAAGGGCTGGGCGCGGTTGAATGAGAAGCTCGGCGAGAAGGTTCAGCTTGTCGGCGACGATCTGTTCGTGACGAACACCGAACGGCTCGGACGGGGTATTCGGGAAGGCTCGGCGAACAGTATTCTGATCAAGGTCAACCAGATCGGGACGCTGACCGAGACATTGGACGCGATCGACATGGCGATGCGGAATGGTTGGACCGCGGTGATCAGCCATCGCAGCGGGGAGACGGAAGATACGACGATTGCCGATATCGCAGTGGCGACGGGGGCCGGTCAGATCAAGACGGGGAGCCTGTCGCGAACGGATCGGCTGGCGAAGTATAACCAGTTGTTGCGGATCGAGTCGCATCTGGGCGATCAGGCGCGTTATGGCGGATCGCTGTGGAATAAGTGTTAGGGAAACGTCAAAAAGTCAAAAAGTCAAAAAGTCAAAAAGTCGAAACGTCGAAAAGTCGAAAAGTCGAAATAACAACAACATAAACAGATGCGATTGTGTTTGGGTTTGATGGGACGTAGTGCTTGAGATACTGACGTGGATGAACGACACGACACTTTGAGATCGAATGCGACAGCCGATAGGGGGGCATCGTCTCTGCTTGGGCATCGACTCATGTTTGTCTGCTTTTCATTTCTCTCTTTTGGTCTATTTGCTCCGACGATTCTGCTTCCGCTAGTGCGGGAACATTGTGAACTGCTGGCGGAAGAGAATCGCCTGCGGCAGATTCGGAAGGATCTGACTGGGGAGATCGATCGACGCGATTCCCTGATGGAGGCCTTTTCCAACGATCCGACCATCGTAGAACGCCTGGCGGTGTTGGATTTGAACTATCAGAGACCCCACGAAGAGGTGATTCCGGTGCTTCCCCGGAGCTACGTCGCGCCGGTTTCCGATTTGGCAGCGTTGCCCGAGTTCCGGAGTGCACTGCACATTCCGGCCGATTGGCCTGGCGGCGTTCATCGGGTTGAGCAATGGGCCGGACGGCACGGTCTGATCGACTTATTCCTTGATCGTTCGCTCCGACCGGCCCTTCTGTTCATGTCCGGCGGTTTGATCATCGCCGCGTTCGTTCTGTTTTCACCCTGGGGTTTCGAATGCCGCACCCACGGTTCTCCTCGGCGTTCACCTCCCACTTATGAAGCGGCCGGCACACATCCGTCGACGTGAACGCATTCGCCCATGGCCGCTGTCAGTCTGCAAAACATCACGAAGTCGTATGCAGGTCACCAAGTCCTGGATGACATCACGCTGGCGTTGAACAAGGGGGAGAAGGTCGGGCTGATCGGTGCAAACGGATCGGGCAAGACGACTCTGTTCAAGCTGATTGTCGGGCATGAGCAACCGGACACGGGCACCATCACACAATCGAAAAAGCTGCGCGTCGGGTATCTCCCGCAGGAACCGGATCTGCCCGCCGAAACCCGGCTCATCGATGTCGTGGGCACGGCCTTTGAATCGCACCGTCGGATGGAGTCCGAGTTGGAGGCTCTGTCGGCGCACATCGCCCGGGCACACGGCGGCCCCGATGAGGCCGACTTGCTCGTAAAATACGATCGTCTCCATGCCACATTCGAGGCGGCCGGCGGCTACGGCTATCGCGTTCGCCTTCGGGAGGTGCTCGGAGGACTGGGGTTCGCGCCCGAGGAGTATGACCGACCCGTCAGTGTGCTCTCCGGCGGTCAGAAATGCCGGGCATCGCTCGCGCGGATGTTGCTCGGCGATGCGGAACTACTTTTGCTCGACGAGCCGACCAACCATCTTGATATCGACGCCGTGCGCTGGCTGGAGAAGTACCTCGCCGCGCACCACGGCGGGGCGGTGATCATTTCGCACGATCGCTACCTGCTCGATCGCGTGGTTACGAAGATCATCGAGATCGAGAACCATCGGGCGAGCGTCTATCCGACGAACTACACGCATTACGCCGAGGCCAAGCGAATCCGGCAATTGCAGGCCGCTCGGGAGTATCGAAAACAGAGATCGTGGATTACCCATCAACGAGACTACATCAACCGGGCGCGATATCGCAAAGACACCGCCAAGCAAGCACGAGGCCGACAGAAACAACTCGACAATCTGGCGGAACAGGGGCGGATTCTCGATAGGCCCGAGAACGCCTCATCGGGCATGAAACTGAAGTTCGACGCGCCCGTCCGAGGCGGTGACATGGTCGTTCGCTGTGAAGGGGCCTGTAAGGGATTCGGTGAGACGCAACTGATCCGCGATCTCGATTTTGAGATGACCCGCGGGCAGATGGTCGGCATCATCGGCCCCAACGGCGTCGGAAAGACAACGCTGCTGCGCATGTTGCTGCGTCAGCTGGAACCGGACGCCGGGACGGTTCGACTCTTTGAGAACTTGACCGTCGGCTATTACGATCAGGAGCATCGCGACCTGGACCCGGATCTGAGCGTGATCGAGACCGTTCGCCGGGTGCGGTCGGAGCTGGGCGAGGCCGAGGCACGTTCCTTTCTGGCCCTGTTTCTTTTTCGGGGAGACGAAGTATTCAAGCGCGTGGGCGATCTCTCCGGCGGGGAACAGTCGCGCGTCTTGCTGGCACGGCTGGTCTGGACCCATCCACAGGTGCTCGTGTTGGACGAACCCACGAACCATCTGGATATCCCCGCTCGCGAGGCACTGGAGGAGGCGCTGCGCGTCTACCCCGGTAGCGTGCTCACGGTCAGCCACGATCGTTATTTTCTGGATCGAATCGCGGATCGCCTGCTGGTGCTTCCCGAGCGCGGGCGTCATGAAGTCGTGGACGGGGCCTGGTCGGCCTATGCGGAGCTGCTCACTCGGCGCGAGGAGGCGGCCCGAGAGGAGCAGACCCGCCGGAAAGAGACCGATCGCAAGGATCGGCAGGCGCGCAGTCGAACGGGTCGCGGTACGAAGCAATCCAAGTCGAAATACGCCGCGAAACGTATCGAGGATATGGAGAAGGGGATTATCGAAATCGAGACGCGTCTGCGGGAGATCGAGTCCGCCTTCTCCGATCCCGCGTTGATGCGCGACCAGGCCGGGCTGAAAGCACTTCATTGTGAGTATGACCGGCTGCGGGAAGAACTGCACGCTCTGTATAAAAAATGGGAGGCGGCCGCCGATAGCTAGAATCCATCTCAACGGATCCCGTCGCCGCAGTTTCCAGCATCAGAGTCCACCCCGAATACGCTTGACACACGATTTGACAAAGCCCCGAACATACCATCCAATAGGAACCAATCGGGATAAGTTCCCGAAAACCGGGGCGTAGCTCAGCCTGGCCTAGAGCGTCTGCATGGGGTGCAGAAGGTCGCATGTTCGAATCATGTCGCCCCGA
>CAYXGR010000302.1:0-4397 GCA_964464525.1 uncultured Planctomycetaceae bacterium | reverse complement strand
CGTCTCTGGGCGAGCCATTCCATGTTCCGGGAACAACACACTGGTAGTTATCGCTCTTCTTGTCCTTGATCTTCACCCAGTCGCCAACCGCACCTCTCGGCGCCTCGTGGCACACACGCCCTGGCGCGCCGCTGCCGGTTTGCACGACCGGCGGCGGCGCGTCCTTTTAGAACACGAATATGCCACTCTCCTGTGAAAGTGGAACACACGTAGATCGTCTTGATCTTCCGGATGCCAACCATGTCTCCCTCAAGTAAGAAAACTCATGCCGGAGGCAACCCGAAGAGCAGACGATTCACGATCCACTGGTATCAACTCTATTTCGTCCTGGCGGCCTTCGAACTTCTTGCCCTCTCGTTGAGCCTTTTCCTTCATCATAGGACGATGAGTATCTGGAAAGCCTCACCGTCGGATAATCAGGATTGGAATCTGCTGTTGAGTCGATTCAGTCACCTGGATCAGCTCGCCGCAATAGTCAATACTCCTGGTAACGACTTATTTCTGTCGGGCGACTCTGAAACCGAAGAAAAAAAGTTTCACACGGCGCGTAAAGAATTCGATCTGGAATTCATTTCCGTCCGTCATATCCTTGTCCAACAGCTTGAAAAACAATATGTCGCACCGCTGTTGGACATGCTCGATGAGGTGGGCGTCGGTGTCAAATCATTAACCAGGGAGGCGGAGCAACTCTTCGCCGGTTTCGGAAACGAATCCATGACAGTCTCTGGAGAGAGAATGGCCAGAATGGATCGCCAGTTCTCGATAGTCAACAGAGAAATATCTATTCTGGAACAACAGGCCGAGCGAATCCAAAGGACCTTGTTCCAAAGACAGTTTGCAAGGGGTAAGGCGTTGGAGCGGGTCGAACTTGATCTCGCCGTCGTCGTGGTCTTGATGGTCATTGCCATGTCGCTCTACGGGTACAAGCTGGTCAGCCGAATGAAGGAATCCAGACGGATCGACCAACAGAATCTCAGGAAGTTAGCCGACAGTGATGCCCTCCATCAGGCGATCGTCGGGAATGCGGCCGATGGCATCATCACCATCGACAAACAGGGAACTGTCCTGACATTCAATGCCGCCTCTGAAAGAATGTTCGGGTATTTCGATTGGAACGTGATTGGAGAAAACATCAGTCTCTTGATGCCCTCGCCCCACCGACACAAGCATGACGGATATCTTCGCGAATATTTCAAAACCGGCATCAAGAAGATCATCGGTCAACGCCGAGAGGTCATCGGCCAAAGGAGGAACGGCACAACCTTTCCCATGGAATTGCACGTTAGCGAGGTAAACTTGGATGGTCAGCCGATCTTCGTGGGCCTGGTTCAGGACATCACCAGCCGAAAATCTACGGAAGAAGAAATAAAGGGGTTATCCGGATTTCCCGGTGAGAATCCCCATCCCGTGCTTCGGATCGAGAAGGCTGGAGTCATTCTCTATGCCAACGCCGCCAGCGAATCCCTCCTGGAAGAATGGGGCTGTCGGCCGGGTCAAACCCTACCGAATCCCTGGCGGAATACCGTGCTCAATGCCCTTGAATCAGATATCAAAAAAGACATCGAGATTGTGCAGTCCAGCCAGAAGTACATTTATACCCTAACGCCGATTTCAGACGCCGGCTACATCAATATGTACGGCCGAGACATCACGGCGATCGAAGAAGCCAAAGCCCAGCTCGAAGACAACAACGCGGTACTGAATGAGACCAACGAAGAACTGGAACAACAGAAAGAGGCCCTGAATCAACTCCTCGAAGAAAACCAGCGCGTCACTGTGAGCCTGCAACAGGCACAGGCTGAGGCTGTCGCGGCCACGCAGGCGAAGAGTGAATTCCTCGCCAACATGAGCCACGAAATTCGCACGCCCATGACGGCCATTCTGGGTTACACCGAAATGCTTCGTGAAGATGGGGATATCACCCACGCTCCGCCCCGACGCATCGAAACCGTAGATACGATCCAACGTAACGGGGAGAATCTCCTCGCGATCATCAACGACATTCTGGATCTTTCCAAGATCGAGGCCGGCAAGATGACCGTCGAGCGGATCGAGTGCTCCCCGATTAGTCTGGTGGAGGATGTTCGGAAGCTGATGAAGGTCCGCTCCGACGTCAAGGGCCTCGCGTTGCACTCCGAATTCGTCGGCCCTGTCCCCGAAACCGTGACCTCCGATCCCACTCGCCTGAGGCAGTGTCTGATCAATCTCATCGGCAACGCCATCAAGTTCACCGATCAGGGCGCGGTTCGTCTGATCACCCGATTCGTGCCGGACGAGGCGAATCCAATGATGCAGTTCGACATTCTCGATACCGGCGCCGGCATGTCCGAGGAACAGGCCGCACGACTCTTTCGGCCGTTCACGCAGGCCGACACCACGACAACCCGCAAGTTCGGCGGCACCGGTCTGGGTCTGTCGATCAGCAAGCGATTCGCCGAAATGCTCGGTGGCGATATTTCAGTGATTGAGTCAGAGGAGGGTGTTGGAACGCGTTTCAGGTTGACTGTGGCGACCGGCCCGCTCGATGGCGTGAAGATGATAGAGGATCCGAACCGGTCGGAGGCTCGATTGGCAGCCACAGAGAAAAAGAAACCAGTCGTAGTACAGAATCGGCTGGCTGGATACCGAATTCTCCTGGCTGAGGATGGGCGCGACAATCAACGCCTGTTCAAGCACATCCTCACAAAGGCCGGAGCGGAGGTATGTGTTGTTGAAAATGGGAAACTCGCATTGGAACAGGCACTCGCATCCCGCGATGAGTGCGACAGCGCACCGGGATATGACACAATCCTCATGGACATGCAAATGCCCATCATGGATGGCTATGAAGCGACACGTCAACTTCGCATGAACAACTACACCGGGTTCATCATCGCCTTGACGGCCCACGCGATGTCGGGTGACCGTGAGAAATGTATTCAAGCCGGATGCGATGACTACCACACGAAACCAATCAATCAACAAATACTCATTGAAACTATTTTGAACAACTGTCACAGACGTACTGATTCCTCGATTGCCAAGGAAAACCAGCCATGCCCCAGTATCATGTAGACCCATTAATCAGTGAGTTCTCCTCTGATCCGGACATGATCGTGATTGTCGAAATGTTTATCCGTGATATACCGAAGCGGGTGGCCGCCATACAGAAGGCGTATGCCGAGGAAGATCGCGACACCTTCATCCTGCTGACACAGCATCTCTTTGAAGCCGCCGGGGGCTACGGCTTTCCATCGATCAGCCTGGCAGCTCAGGATCTGCAATACAATGCCGAATCACGGGGGGATCTGAGCACGCTCACTTCAGAGTTCGGGAAACTCGTTGAACTGTGCGGACGAGTGCGAAGCTCATGCCAGGCTCATTACAGGTGAATTAACCACGCATATACGCCAGCGTGATCTCTGGCAGAGTGAGGAGATTGCGGGTAAACCGAGTGTGTGGCTTTCCACATCGACTCCCGTTTCAATGCGTCCGTATCAGTTTGTGGAACTCCGGGACTTTCTCTTGTATCCAGCATATACCGTATTGTCCTGAAACCGCTCCCACGTCCGCCAAACCCGGCTCAACCGTTGGCACAGTCGATTCGGTGACGCCGAACCGTTCGGCCACTTCACGTCGACGATGACCGGCTGCAAGCAGGGCGATGATCCGACGAGTTCGATCGCTCTGTCGAGATAGAAACAGGCTCCAGTTGAGCCTGAATGCCACTTGGTCCAACACCGGCGTCCGGCGATCGTGCTTGAGGCGCAGGCGCCACACCTCCGGCTGCGACTTCTTCAGGCAATTTATCCGGTCATCGTCCCACGCAAGCCCTACAGCCAAGAATCCCCGAATTCGCCGGGTACGGGGACTCAACACGTCGTTCACTGATTCCTGCCCCGTGCTGACGTGCTTCCCGTTCTTGGCGCTCAGGACGCCGTATCGTGCGATGGTGCTCGGCGTCACCTTATCTCCTTCTCCACGACGGACGACGGATCTGAAAATGCAATACGCCCAGGTCGTCGCCTCTGCGAAGGCCTCCTCACGATCGACGTTTCGGAGATGTCCAAATTGGACAGCTGCATGGGCCCGAATCGCCGACAGGAACTTCAGGAACGCATGATTGATGGTATCGGTGGGCTGGGAATCGGTGTTTGTGATCGGTTTGACATTGGGGATCGATACCATGAAAGCGGCTCCTTTTCATGCACAGGGACCGCCCCCCTGACGAGGACGGTCGCGTAAATAACGACTGTCCCCGATGGATTCGGGGTAACCATGACCCGTGGATTGGGCCTATCAGTTTGTGGATTGGATCTCGGCGTCGAGGATCGGCCGGCACCGATTACACCGAAATCTACTGTTTTTCACTATCCGGCCTCCCAACCCTTTCCCCCCGGCCCGAAGTGGTCGTGTTC
>CAYXGR010000301.1:0-4409 GCA_964464525.1 uncultured Planctomycetaceae bacterium | reverse complement strand
TGAACCACCGACCGGAGAGCCGGATGCGGGAAAACCGCACGTCCGGTTCGGAGGGGGAAGAGACCGGGTAACCGGTCTTTCCTACCCCTATAACGCTGGTCGGCTGAAGCCGACCCTCTATTTGGGCTTGTATGCGTGGGTGGTGGAGCATGAGTTGGCTCGCCACTGCCAAGCCACGATCCTTGGGGATCGTGTCTTGACAGTGCCACCCCTTCCAGGGTCCATGACAGTTCAGGCGACCCGCAAACCCAGCGCAGGATGGGTCATCAGACCCATCTGTTGATCCTGCGGATCAGCGAATCCGAGCCCCGAGCGCAAGCGAGTGGGTCCGATGGTCAACGGCCTACCCCAGCAAGAACCCACATTGACGCGTCGGAACTCTGAATATAACCCGCATAGAGTGTCATGCCCCCCCCTTCCAATCCTTGGGGCTCGTGCCTTGACAGCGGCACCCTTAAGCCTTGGGAATGCCACCATTCGATGACACTGCTTGAAGCAGTGGCACACGGGGGGGACGGTTCCGCGAATTGGGGATGCACTTGGTGGTGACTCAGGCCGCACGGACTGGAAGTCCGTGGCTCGTCAGGTTGATTCGGACCGGTTGGAAACCGGTGCCACAGGAATAGGAAGCTGTGCCATCAGGAAGAGGTATGGGTGCCACAGGGGAAGAATGGTGCCGCAGGGCCTCCTGGGCCGTTATGGACCCGGTATTTCAAGATGTGGAATCAATTGATTGACCGGACCGCAATCTGCGGACAAGATGCACTGATTATGATCCTAGTGATCAGACGTTTCGTTCCACCGACACGGTAAATGAGGCGATCACGAAACAGATGAGATTGCTTTACACTTCAGATCTGCACGGCAGTGAGGGGCACTACGCCAAGCTCATGACCGTTGCCGAAAACGCGAGGCCGGATCTCGTGGTGTTGGGTGGGGATCTCCTCCCGGATGATGCGGCCATGAATCCGAAATCATTCGGCGTTGGCCAACCTGCCTACGTCCGCGAACAATTCCGTCGTCACATCACCGATCTGCGGGAGCAGTGCGGATGCGGTGGCGTCCTGGTGATCTTCGGCAATCACGACTGGTGCGGGAGCCAGGTCGCCATGAGAGAGTTGGCCGATGAGGGCTTGGTCGCGATCCTCAATCACAAGGAATCCGTCGAAGTCGATGGCCTGAGTTTCGTCGGCTATTCCTATACGCCGCCGACTCCGTGGTTTGTGAAGGACTTCGAGCGTCTTGACCGGACCGGCGATCGTCCGCCACTGCTTGGCGGGGCGCGTTGGAATGCCCAGTTTTCCCGATCCGTGCAACACAGCGGGAAGCAGCTATTCGATGGTCTGCCGAGCATTGTCGATGATCTGGCCTCGATGAAGATACCCTCCGATCCCTGGATCTTCGTGGCTCATGCTCCGCCGTACGGCACTTGCCTCGATCAGTCCTTTGGGAAGGAATCCTTCGGATCCCATTCCATCCGAGAGGCGATCGAACAGCATCAGCCGCTGTTGTCGCTTCACGGTCATATCCATGAGTCGCCGAGCGTTACGGGCTCATGGCGTGAGACGCTTGGCAAAACGATCGCCGTGAATCCCGGGCAGACCGTTCGACAGTTGAGCCATGTCCTGATCGATATCGATGTTTCCGCAAAGACGATCTCCAAGATAGAGCATGGGCGGCAACCGTGAATCTGTACCTCATGGGCTGCCGCGGCAGTGGAAAAAGCACTGTCGGGCCTCTGGTGGCGCGTCGGCTGGGCCGGCCCTTCATCGATCTTGACGAGAGAATCGCTTCGGAAGCCGGCCGCAACATTGGCGAAATCTTCGCCATTGAAGGAGAGGAAGGCTTCCGACGCCGCGAGCATGCGTGTTGTCAAAGATTGAAAAAGGTTCGGCGGCATGTCATCGCATTGGGCGGCGGAACCATGATGGATCCGCAGAATCTGCAATTGCTCAAACGCGGGGGGAAATTCATCTGGCTTCAGGCGCCGGCAGCCGTTTTGTGGTCGCGCATCAATCAGGATCCGCATACCGCTCACACTCGGCCAGACCTCACCCCCGGCGGCGGCCTTCCCGAACTCGAGGCGACCGTGGCTCAGCGAGAACCCACCTTTCAGGCCATCGCCCATCACACCATCGATACGGTTTCAGCCTCTCCGGAGGAGATCGTGGAATCCATCGAACTGTGGTATCAGGCCAATGACATGCTTTCTTGACAAGAAGACTGGAGTGCGTCGTCACGTTTTTTTTGGATTTATCGGGAAGATTTCCTCCGAATTGTGACCCTGCGAGGGTGATTGATACTTCAAAATTATCTTGTCAGACTTTAGTTGTAGCGCCCTTTCAGGGCTGAGTGCTTTTGATTGCGCTGACCCAGGGCGGCGTTTCGCTTTGCCTTGGGCTGACATGTTGCTGCCCCTGCGGGGCGACCCACATATTCAGGTGTGGTGATGCACTACGTTTGGCTCGCCACTGCCAAGGCACGATCCAGAGGGGATCGCTCCTTGACAGTGCCACCCGGTGCACGATCAACAGATGGGTCTGATGACCCATCCTGCACTTGCCCAAGGGTAATCTGCACTGCTTGAAGCAGTGGTACGCGGGCCCCAGCCATTCAAATGGTACGGTTTAGAATCGTGAATGATATGAAACTTCAGGCGACGAGCGTCATTATGCGGATTTCGAGTCTTGGAAGGGGGTTCTAAGGGTCGTGGGGTCCGCCGGTTTCATGCTTATTTTGGTTGCCGTCGTCGGCGCGCTGATCGGCAGCTTTCTGAACGTCATCATCTTTCGCCTGCCGCGGGGGTTGTCCATCTCCGATCCGCGCTGGTCGTTCTGTCCTCACTGCCAACATCGAATTCGCCCGTACCACAATCTTCCCGTCATCGGATGGCTTTGGCTGCGGGGGCGTTGCCGGGACTGCAAAGCTCCGATCAGTATTGTTTATCCGATCGTTGAATGCGCCACGTCGCTGTTGTTCGTCATGGTATGGGACGCGCTGTTTGCGGCTCGCATGCTGCCCGGGATCGAGCTACCGTCGATCGACTGGGCCATCGCTGTGGCCCTGCTGGTTTTGTTCTCCGGTCTGCTGGCCACGTCGGTGATGGACATCGAGTCCTACACAATCGACATTCGTCTATCACTCTTCACGATGGTGGTCGGGGTATTCTGTCACGCGATCCGTGGGATGCCGGCCGGCCCCGCGACTTCGGGCATTTCGGGTGGCGGCGTGGGGGAGTCTGGGCAGATGTCCGGGCTTCTGCCGGCGTCCCTTTGCCTGATCGGCGTGGCGATGGGGGCGGCCTGGTGGCTGACGGCGTTCGTCGCGACGCGGCTGACGAAGCCGGGAGATTCCGAGCTCGACACCTTTTCGCCGTCGCACGAAGATTCTTCCGAAATCGAACCGGACACCACCGCCTATACCCAGACTGCCGGGCAACGATTTCGACCGTGGCCGGTGATTTTGTTCGGTGGGTTTGTGATCGGGATGGTGTTTTGGCAACACTTTGCCGCCGGACGAGGCGTCGGCGATTGGCTGGAAGCCGGAGCACAGCGTGGCGGGCTTGCGAGCATTGTGTTTATGACGCTGCTGATTCTCGCATCGGTCATCAAGCGTGAATCCGATGTGCAGATCATCCACGAGCTTGATTCCGAGCGGGATCAGGCTCGTCGAATGGCCCTCCACGAGTTCGGTTGGTTGTTGCCGACGATCCTGATCGGCGTGGGGCTCTTCGTCTATTTTCGAGTGAGTGGGAAGATGACGGCCGATTTTCACACGTTGATCGGGTTCTCCTCGCCCGCTAGGGGTTGGGTGGATCATCTGTATGGAGGCTGTCAGGCTGTCGCGGGGATGATCTTTGCGGCGGCCCTGGGTTGGGCGGTTCGTATTCTTGGCACGCTCGCCTTCGCGAAGGAGGCCTACGGGACCGGTGACATCTACATCATGGCGGCGATCGGTGCGGTCGCTGGCATTTGGGCGGTGACGTTCATATTCTTCCTGGCCTCGCTGCTGGCGCTGCTGGGCGTCGCGATCACGATTTTCTGGAAATCCAGCCGGGCGATTCCATTCGGGCCCTGGCTGGCCCTCGGTGCGTTTGTGAATCTGTGGCTCCTCAAGTCCCTGTTGGGCACTTTCTGGAATGCCGGAATGATGCTCTGGATGATCGTCAGCGGACAGCCTCTGTGGTTTTCCGTCCACTGACGGCGACTCCAGCTTTCGGAAGTGACAATTTCACCCTCTAGGATTGCACATCAAATAACTTCCCGGCTTCAGAGGAAGGCCCTTGGGAATGCAGATTAAATAACTTCCCGGTTTCGGATCGCCCATGACCGGCTGGATACCACGCCAATCGCCACGAAGGGGCTTGAAAACATGTCAGCCCAGGGCAGAGCGCAGCGCCGCCCTGGGTC
>CAYXGR010000300.1:0-4411 GCA_964464525.1 uncultured Planctomycetaceae bacterium | reverse complement strand
CATGCCCAAGCAATGAGGACGACAAATCGGAAGTCCGATTACGGGCATGGCGAGCCAACCGCTGGACCGAGAATCCCTTCTCGGTCCTACCCCACCCGAAGATCCTTTCCAACGGGAGTCCTGCTCACCCGGTCCGCCAGTGTCGGACCGCGTAAGCACGCCCCCCGACAATTACTCCCCAATCCAAAATCAACAATCCGAAACCGCTCCCCCCCACAAAAAAATATTTCCAATAAGAACGCTGAAATCGAAGCTCTGAAATCTGAAATTTCAGATTTCAAATTTGAAATGAAAAATCAAACAAATCCCCAGCGCCCCCTCCGCGCGCGAACACCCCTTTCTTTTTCTTTCGCCATTCGCTATTTGCCATTCATCGGTCTCCCCCCCCGCAGGTCGTAGCACAGAAGCCGTGGGAGGGTGTTATGGATCGTGTCACGCTGGTTCTGGTTGACGTATAGCAATCCCCGGCTCAGCGCGGGCATCGTCCAGGTCTGATCCGCCGAAAAGAGCCGTGTGCGGCCGATTTCTTCATAACCCTGGGGCGAGAGGTTCAGCCACAGCAGATGCCCCTGTTGGCCGAGGCAGAGAAACGCGCCGTCCGCATGAATGAGCGAGCCATTGTCCAGGCTGTAGGGGACGGCCTGCTTCTCGCCCTTGACGACGACATTTTCGACCAATTCGGGCTGCTCGCGCCATCGCCGCTTGCCCGTCTTCCAATCGAGACAGACCAGGGCCAGCTCGCGCCGGTTCATCCCGTTGAAGCCGAACAGACAATCTTCATAATAGATGGGCGTCGTGAAATGGGCGCCGAATGCGTCGGTCTTCCAGGCGACGTCGAATCCACCCTTCTCCGGCAGACCCAGCAGCACCCCGCCGGTCTTGTAGGAGGTAGAGATGAAGGCGCGATTGCCGACGATGACCGGCGAAGAGGCGTTGACCGATTCGTATCGCCTGCTGCGGAAGGGGTGGCGAGAAAGGATGCGACCGTCGGCGGGATCGATGCACAACAGCCCGCCGGTCGGCGGACGGCTGTCGCCACCGGCGAAGACGAAGATTCGGCGCTTGCCGCGCACGACGGCGGGGATCGGCGACGCGCAGCTCGGCCCCCACTGCGTGCCCGCCTTCCAGACGATCTTGCCGGTCCGCTTGTCGAAGGCCACCACGCAGGGGCCGCCCGGCGCGCCGACGTTGACGATCAGGAGATCGCCCTCGACCAGCGGCGTGGAGACGACGCCGAAGTAATCCTGCGGCACCTTGAATTCGGTCGAGGTGTCGTGTTTCCAGATCAGCCTGCCGGTATTGAGATCGAGGCAGTGCAGCACGCCCTCGACGCCGTGAATATAGACGCGATCGCCGTCGAGCACCGGGCCGGCCCGAGGCCCGTTGTTGAAGCCGTAGCGGTCGCGGAAGTTCGACTTATAGGAGAATTGCCAATACCGCCGGCCGGTCTCCGGATGGAGGCACTCGACACGGGCCTCGTCATTGACACGATGGAAAAAGACGAGTCGATCGCCGAGGATCGCGGGCGCCGCATAGCCCTCCCCGGTCTTCATCTCCCAGACCAGCGCAGGCCCGGCGGCGGGCCACTTTTTGAGCAGCTTCGTTTCGCGCGTCGTGGCGTTGTGGTTCGGGCCGAGCAGGCGCGGCCAGTCGTCGTTGATCGCCCCGGTGGGAAGCGGCTTCGGCGCTGCATGAAAGGTCAGTTCGGGAAACGCCTTCGGCTCGGCCGGAGTATCCGCGAGGGCGGGCACGGTTGTAAATGCGCAGAGCGCGGCGAACAGGACCGGGAATGGACCGGTCCTGTTCGGGGATGTCTTTTTGATCATGTTTGGTCCTTTTGAGTACTCTCCTGATCGTGTGTCTTGGTTTCGAAACCAGGGACACACACTGATTGGAAATCGGTGCCACAGCGCGGCCGCGGGCCACAACCCATGTGATCGGCATGCTTACCCGACCCAAGAGGCCGGGCCGTGTAAGCATGGCACCCGAGTATGTCGCCCGAGCAAAACTGGGTTCCGTGAGGCCGCACGGACTAGAAGTCCGTGGCTCATCAGTGTTCACACCGGTTGGAAACCGGTGCCACAGGACACTTGGAACTCACTCTCGATCGAGGCTCGCCGAACACGCGGTCAGTAATTGCTCCATCGTACTCGATGAATCGCGATACGGTAGCGCCAGAACCAGGCGAGGCAGATGAAGATGTTGCCGAACAGAACGGCTATGAACTCGGCTTGAAACCCTCTGGAGAGCCCGGGCATGATGGCCCGCGTCAAACGTGATATCCAATCCTCGAAGAAAATGAAGCTCAGGGCCAGCGTTACCGTATAGAAACAGAACACCCACAGGTAGGCAGTCTCGCAGGCGATGATCCGTTTCATCCACGACGCATCGGGCAGGGCGTCGGTGGCCACGCACCAGGAGGTGACCATGGCGGCCACGATATGCTTTACGATCCAACACACCATGGGAACGATAATCGTGAAGACGAACGGCATACCGCAGATGAAGAACGCCGGGGGAAAATTTCCGACCATGATGCTCATAATAAGAATCAGTAATACACTGCCGAACCCGCCGAATAAGCTCAGGGCGCAGAAGTGCCACCGGACAAACTTTGTATCCTCATCCAATGGTGTCCTGAGTTTCAGACGACCGTAAAATTGATTGGGGTGGAAGATCGATGAGACGCTCGACGTGAGCCAGCCCCGGTCATCGGCTTTTACCTGCCACGCACTGCCCGGCCGACGGAGATCGGGTACGAGCGAGGCGTCGAGGTCCAGACCGCACTCGGTACACAGGCCCTCGCTGGACTGGTGGGTCAGGTCATATCCGCAGCCCTCGCATCGTGGCGGCAACTCTGCCTCAACCCTCGGCCCGGCCACCGCCCGCGCTGCCAGGTGAAGCCAATAGAACAGGCCGACAACGCAGATATGGCTCAGAATGATCAGGATCATGATCGTGACATCTTCGGGACCATGTCCAAGATCGCCTCTGTTGTCGATGAATACGATCGAGCCTCCTATCATCACCACGAGCAGATTGAGGAATCCGATACCGGAGGCGATGGCCGCGAACGCCCGCTGGAATGATGGCCACGCTCGACCCCCGTTATGGACGGTGGGCAGATAGAGGAAGGCCCCCAGCAGAGTGACGGGCACCGCGAGAAGACAGATGAGGATAACGATCAACTCGGCATCGCCAAACGTCTGATTCGCATGCATCAACTGCCAGGCTTCGGCGAAGGAGCGTTCGCGAACCTGATAATAATTGGGGGACCAGTCGTGATAGACCGTCAGGCTCCACATGTTCAGAAAGAGGATCACGCCGGCCAGTGTAAGAATCCCAAGCCAGTAGCTCAGCCAGAACGCAAGCCGTGAACCGTGAACCATCCGTGTGGCCGCCGTCGCGGGATTGATGATCCACAGCGGCGCGAGCAGGGTTTGGCCAAACGACGGCGGCGGCGATGGGTTTGACTCCTCCACTTCGATTGTAAAGTCTTGCTCTTGGTCGAGAGTGGATGGTTCCATAATATATCCGGTTAGAGGGCACACTCATGTCGGATGGGTGGCACGGTCAAGCGCCGCTCGCGAGCAAGCTTGGCCGTGCGATCACACACGGCCTATCGCACTGCTTGAAGCAGTGGCACACGGCCACACCGGTTGGAAACCGGTGCCACACAAAACCGGTGCCACACAAAACCGGTGCCACACAAAACCGATGCCATCGCGCGTCGCAAGTCGGTTTCAGTCGCGGATCTTCGACGGGCCTTGCTCGGCGAAGTCGGCCGGGTTGCGGATTGACTCGAGGGCGAAGTGATCGGTCGAGCGGGCGTAGAGGTGGCCGCCCATCCGGCCGACGGCCCGCAGCCTGTCCGGATCGCAGGTCATGTCGCCCTCGTTCAGGACGGCGTCATCCACGTGAACCGCGAGTACGTCGCCGAAGACCGCCTGCCCGCCGGCCGGACCGTCGCCGAGGACGACCACCTGCCGCAGGCGGCACTCGATGTTGACCGGGCTCTCTTTGACGAGCGCGGGCTTCACCTTCTTTGCCGCGACCGGCGTGAGGCCGCTCTTGTCGAACTCACTGATTCCGATGTCGAACTCGGTGCTGCAGATGTTCATCCGCTCGGCGATCGGCTCGGTGACGGTGGCGATGACGAACTCGCGCGTCGCTTCGATGTTGATCAGCGTATCCTTCTTGCCGCCATGTCGGTTGATCGCCGGGCAGAAGACGATGACGGGCGGGTTGGCCGACATCATGTTGTAGAATGAGAACGGCGCCAGGTTGGCAACGCCGTCGGCGTCGATCGTGGAGACGAGGGCGATCGGCCGCGGTTGGACGAAGCTGAGATAGAGCCGGTGCATGGCGCGGAAGGAATGGTCGGTGGTTGCCAGGTCGATGTACATGGCGG
>CAYXGR010000299.1:0-4414 GCA_964464525.1 uncultured Planctomycetaceae bacterium | reverse complement strand
CACCACCGAGAACCAGCTCGCCGAGGGATCGATGTGCAACGTGTTCATCGTCCACGACGGGGAAATCGCCACGCCGCCGGTGAATACGCCCATCCTGCCGGGCACGGTCCGCAAGTCGGTCATCGAACTGGCTGCGGCAAACGACATCCCGCTTGCGGAGAAGGCGATCGACATCAACGCCCTGCTCGCGGCTTCCGAGGTGTTCCTGACGGGCAGCGTGCTGGAGATTATGCCGGTCACGACGATCGAGAAACACACGGTGGGCGACGGCGAGCCGGGGCCGATCACGTTACGATTGAGAACGCTCTACAGGGAGTTGGTCGCAAGGGAATGTGGGGGCTGAGGTGAAGAAATTTCAGATTTCAAATTTTAAATCTCTGTTTCCCTGGCTCGGATGACGGAATGATTCAAACGGGAGGGTTCGGCCATAGGAACTCAGTCGAAGAAAAATCCAAAGATCTCCGATCTCTGCTCGGCGATGGAACAGATCGCCCCGACCTGGGCGGCGGCCGACTGGGACAACGTCGGCCTCCTGATCGGAGATCCATCCTGGCCCGCCCGCCGAGTCATCCTGACGATCGACCTGACGGCGGCGGTGCTCGACGAGGCGATCGCCGGTCGGTGCGACGCAATCGTCGCCTACCATCCGCCGATCTTCCGAGCGGTCAAGCGGATGATCCCCGATCGAACGGACCAGGAGGGCCTCGCCGCCGAGGCCCTTTCTCGACGGATCGCAGTCTATTCCCCCCATACCGCGCTCGATGCCGCACCGGGTGGGACGAATGACACGCTCGCCACCCTCGCGGGATTGTCGGATCTGTCCCCGTTCGAAGCCGCGGTGCCGCCAGGCGACGCCTGCAAGCTCGTCGTTTTCGTACCGGCTGCGCAGGTGGACCGGGTGGCGACTGCGGTCTTCGATGCCGGCGGCGGCCACATCGGCGACTATCAGCAGTGCAGCTATAGCCTCCACGGCGAGGGAACCTTCTTCGGAACCGAGGCAACCGATCCGGCAATAGGTTGCCGGGGCCGGTTCGAGCATGTCGAGGAGGTCCGTCTGGAGATCGTTTTTCCACGTCGACAGATGGCGGCGGTGAGTGCGGCGATTCGTCGGACCCATCCCTACGATGAACCCGCCTTCGACATCTACCCGCTGGCGTCGTCGCCGAGCGGCACCACCGGGCAGGGGCGGATCGGGCGATTCGACGGGCCTGTTCGGCTGGGTGCGTTGGCCGAGTCGCTGGCCGCCAGGACGGGCGCGGCGAATGCGACGCTTGTCGGCAAGGCGACCCAGCGGGTGCGGCGGGGTTTCGTCTGCGTAGGCGCTGCCGGTTCGCTGCCGCTCGATATCCCCGGCGACGCCTGCGGCCCGGGCGACGTGATCCTCACCGGCGAGATTTCGCACCACGGCGCGCTGCGCTATCAACGGGCCGGCGCCGCGGCGATTGCCCTCGGCCACTGGGCCAGCGAGCGACCGGTCCTCAAACCGCTGGCCCGCCGGCTGCGAAGGTGTATCTCGACCTGTGGCTTCACGGTCAGCCGGCGGGATGGCGATCCGTTTTCAGGTATCTGAAATTTGAGATCTCAAATTTGAGATTTTCAACACAGGAATAGAAAAATGAAATGGACGGGTATCATTCATGAACCTGATTGCGGTGGTTTAAGACGTGGCGCTTCCCTTGAAACATGTCCGAGCAGGCCACTATCAGAGCCGCGCCCGTCAGGAAGCGGTCAGCATTCACGGGGAGGGTACTCTGACTGGGGAGATAAACGCTCCCTCACGGTCGCGGCTCTGATAAAAAAACAGCTTCGCAAACCTGTTCTGAATACTTTCATGTTGTCTGTTGTCTTCACAATGGGCTGCGGCGACGAATCGGGCCCGACCGTCGCCGATCGGATGACCGGTGTGCAAGCGCCGGCCCAAGGCCACGCCGCGTCGTCAGCGACGAACAACGGGGCGAAGAAAAATGCCGGCCCCGCCGTCGCATTTGTGAACGGTCAACCGATCGCGCAGCGCGAACTGGTTCGGACGCTCATCGAGGGCCGGGGGCTGGGTTTGCTCCAGCAGATGATGCTTCGCGAGGCCGCCCGGCAGGAGGCGGAGCGGTTGGGATTGAAGATCACGAAGTTGGATATCGAACATGAATACGACATCGCCGTTCGGGGTGAGCGATTCAACGGAAAGGATGTCGAGGCGCTGACGCCCGCCCGTCGCGAGAAGATGATCGACGACTGGACGCAATCGCGGGGCGTACCCCGGGCCGAGCTGGCGATCGCGATGGAGCGCAATGCGTACCTGCGAAAAATCGTCGCCGACTCCGTTACGATCACCGAGGCGATGCTTCGTCGGGAATACGAGCGGGTTCATGGCGAGCGGGTCGAGGTGCGGCATATCCAACTGGCGGCCAAGCGGGTCTATCCGCAGATCCAGCGGCGGTTGGAGCGCGGCGATCGGTTCGAAGACCTCGTCGCCGACTACAGCCAGAACGTGCTGACGCGGATCAACCAGGGCCGTATGCCGCCGTTCAGCGCGAACGACTCTACCGTCCCGGCGGTCTTCGCCAAAGTCGCCTTTTCTCTGGAGCCTGGTCAGGTCTCGAACCCCGTCGAGGCGGAGGGCTCCTTCCACGTGTTGAAGCTGGAGCGGCGGATTCCGGCCGACCAGGCGACATTCGACGACTGTCGAGATAAACTGCGAACCGGTCTCTTGGCCCGTCGGATCGCCGAGCGGATGGAGGCCCACGCCCGGAACCTGATGATGAGCGCAAAGATCCGCATCGAAGATCGTCGCCTGCGGCGGCAGTATCGCAAACGACAGGCCTCCGGATTGATCGATGGGCCGACGCTGATTCGGCAGGCCCCAGTCAAGTAGCCGCCCCGATGAGGCTGGGGTATGTGAGCACGGCACCCGGCGAGCCCAATATGCCCGCGTCTGGAGGCTTGGTGATGCCACTTGGTCACCGGCACGCATGCGTTTGACGGCTCCCTGTACCCCACTATAATTCGCGCCGCGTGAGGATTGTGCGTCCGCACCCGGATCAAGGAACGTTTGCATGACATCACCGTCAATCCGACCCTTCTCCAATGATGCGTGCACAAATATGTGCACAGCATGCACGGTCATGATCCTCGTCGGCCTGGCCTTCGGCGGGTGTCAACGGGGTCGCGTGGGGGGGGTGGCGGATGGGCCGACTGCCGAGGAGCTGGTCGCCTTCTACAGCCCCCGGCGGGTGAAGATCCTGGCGTTCACCAAGGTCTGCAGCTTCGACGACGATCTGATCCCCGACGGCATCAACGTCATGATCCAGCCGCTGGACGGGGCCGGCGACGAGGTCAAGGCCTTCGGCCGATTCAATTTCGAGCTTTATCAATACAAGCCAGCCTCGCCCGACAAGCGGGGGGAGATGATCGAGCACTGGGATCAGACGGTCCTGAGCCCCGAGGATCAGGCGCAATTCTGGAGCGGCTATGCCCGGGCCTACGAGTTTCAACTGAGTTGGGAGGGCCGCCCCATCCCGCCGCAGAAAAAGTATGTCCTGGTCGCCAGCTTCGAGGGCGGGCCGGGCAGCGAACGTCTGTTCGACGATCATGAATTCGAGTTCCGCGTCAGCCGGGAAGACCGGATGAACGTGATGCAGCCGGCGAAGCCGTAAGGGTATGTTTGAAATATTGTTTTTGTCAGAGCCGCGACCGTGAGGGAGTGGTCCTCTCTCAAGTCAAGGGGTCTTCCCATATTGGAGCGTTGACCGCTTCCTGACGGGCGCGGCTCTGATTGTTGATTTCTCAGTTTTATTTTCAGATCATGAATACAAAGGAAGGAACCCGAGATGATCCATCGAATCAGCGTATTGTGTATTTCGGCGGCGTTGCTACTCGTGTTGGGAGGCTGCGCCAAGAACCAGATGACGCGGCAGAATTACGATCTGATCCGCGTCGGCTCGTCCACGCGGCTTGAAGTCAAGAGCGCCATGGGCGAGAAGCATCTGAAGGATCGCGGGGGTGATTGGGAGTACGAGGATATGGATAAAAAACTCTCCGTGTGGTTCTACTTCGACGACAAGGGGATCGTCTCGCGTAAGCAATGGATGAGCGGCGAGGGACTCGAAGACGACTCGAATCCCGATCCCGAGGGCCAGGTGATCTCCGATCATTCCTCGTCGACGACGATCGACAAGAATTGATTGGAATTGCGAGTAGCCAGTAGCATGCTGCGGCCATCCAATCCGAACCCCGAGGCAATCCGAGCCCCGAGCGCCAGCGAGCGGGAACAGTGCGAACATCCGGTCGGAATCACGAAATAATCCCGCTCATCTCGGCGTTTGTCTCTTTTGTGTTGTTTTTGTGTTTTTTTGTTGTTGTTATTTTGACTTTTTGACGTTTCGACTTTTTGACGTTTAGCAGGGGGGTGCCGTGGCCC
>CAYXGR010000298.1:2044-4417 GCA_964464525.1 uncultured Planctomycetaceae bacterium | reverse complement strand
TCCGTGCGGCCATGCGGCAGCAAACAGGGCCACTTTTCGCTCAAAAGGGCCCGCAACAAGCCAGCCCGAGGCTGACGTCCTTTTTCGCCCTGAAGGGGCAGCAACTAGCCAGCCCAGGGCAGAGCGTAGCGTCGCCCTGGGTTATCGGCGATCACAAACACTCAGCTCCGAAAGGGCGATACATCCCGTCCGTCTCAAAGGGCCGAAGCAGGGTACCCAACGCTCAACCCACCAGTGACGGATCAACCACGCCGCATCAGCGGCATTCCCCGCTGAAGGCGGGCTTCAGTCCGGCCCCTCGGGGCCCGTTGAAACGCTGGCAACTGGCACGGCTGCAAACAACGCCCGCCGATGGTGTGATGGACCCTGTTCCGATGGATGACACTGACAGACAGAGTCCGATATCAGCAAGCGTCCGTTTAACGCGTCTTTTTATCGATTGGGAAACTGATCACGGATCGCACCGTGACCGATAAGGGACGGGGGAAGGCTCTGGCACGAATCGCGCCCTTGCCCGATCTGCGATGGGAAGCGGATGTGGCATCTCGAAGGAAGAGTGGGAACCAAAACAGGATGACAATCAAGCGAAACACAATCGTTGTTGTGACGGTTTGCCTGACGCTGTGCGCCGTCTCCCGAAGCCGTCCTGCCGCCGCCGGAATGATCAGCATGGACTCATCTAGTGTCGGCAGCTTCGATCTCACGATCGATTTCGACTTGAACCCCCTGGAGCCGGGCTTCTTCTTCGAGGATGACGTCGACCTGCTCGATCAATATACAGGGGTCGGTGTTCTCTTTCGAGATGAGCCGGGAACATTCGACGCCCCGGTGGGCGGATCGCCGGGCGAGATCGATCACGATCCCGCGCTGTCATTTCCCAATTCACTCAAGGCCGATCACGATGCGGTGTTCGTCCTGTTCGAGACACCCGTCCTGTCCGCCGGCGCCCATGTGATGAGCCAGCACCACGGGGATGACCATGGGGACGACAGCGCGGATGATGGCCAAAGCGGAACCCCGGACCCTCCCGATGCCGGCATGATCACGCTGGATGCGTTTGACGCGGATCTTCAGTTGATCGGATCGATCAGCATCGAGATAACCGAAGACGACTGGCAGTTTATCGGATTCACCAGCGACGTGCCGGTCTCCGCGATCGGCCTTCGATCCGAGTCCGAAGAGTTCAACATTGATGATCTGGGAGCGATGGCGGTACCGGAGGTCTCCACACTGACAGCCCTGATGGCAGGGACCGTTCTTCTGTTATCGCGCCGACGCGTACCATTCATCCACACGTACTGACGTCTTCTATCGGCCCATCGATTCATTCTTCGCCTCCCCCACACATTCACACGATATGAACCTGAGCCCTGAAAGTTAATCATAAAAGCCCTGTAAGGGCGACAGAACAAAGCCCAGGGCAAAGCCCTGGGTCGCAGTCGTCCCCTAATGCCGAGCCCTGAAAGGGCGACAGAACAAAGCCCAGGGCGAAGCCCTGGGTCACGGTCGTCCCCTAATACCGAGCCCTGAAAGGGCGACAGAACAAAGCCCAGGGCAAAGCCCTGGGTCGCAGTCGTCCCCTAATGCCGAGCCCTGAAAGGGCGACAGAACGGTAGCGCGATTTCCAACCAGGTATGTGTCTGGAGAACGCTTCAGCGATAAGGGAAATACATCAGGCCGATTCAGCCGTCTTTCCCGGCCGAAGGCGGGCATCAGGCCGGTCGTTTTCGGCCGGTATATCGAGGAACCTATACTTCCACAGCCCGTTTTAACGAGCTTCGCCTTCAACACGATCGAACCATAGGCCGATAGGCAAAAACGTTTGCCAACAACTCGGCTGGATTGGAGTATTGACGGAGAGACTTTAGAGGCTCTGAGAGCGTGATTGGCAAGTACGCAATCGGAGCCGCGCCCGTGAGGAAGCGGTCGGTGCTCCTATGGAGTAACCATTCGACTTGGGACATGACCGCTCCCTCACGGTCGCGGCTCTGATCAAAACGGCTTCGCATACACGCTCCGAGGGGGAAAAATGCGACATACATTCCTGTTGACGGTCGTGATAGCACTCTCCTGCAGCCCGGCCTGGGCACAGGTCTACGACCAGAAAAGCCCCTCGGTTGCCACCGCGACGGATGGCAGTTACGTGATTACCTGGGAAGACAAGCTGACTGCAAATGTCTTTGCACGGCGATATAGCTCCTCCGGCAGCGCGCTGGCCGACCCCTTCCCCGTCGGCACATCCGTCGGCACCCACAAGAAGCCCATTGCTACCATGGCCGAGGACGGCAGCTTCTTTGTTGTCATATGGGAGTACAACAATGCCGCCAAGACGGTCAAGAATATCCTGGGTCGGCGATACGATAACTCAAGCGG
>CAYXGR010000298.1:0-1944 GCA_964464525.1 uncultured Planctomycetaceae bacterium | reverse complement strand
CCGCCTTCGATGGCAGTTTCGTGGTGGTATGGGAGAACAAAGATCCCGATAAGAACACGAATCCAAATAAAGACAGCAAAATATTAGCGCAGAAATTCGATCCATCGGGCGACCCCGTCTTCTCGAATGATTTACAGATCAGCGCATCTGGCCCTGGCGAAAACAAGAAGCCCCAAATCGGGTCAGCGAAAAGCCCACCCGCCACCGTCTCATTCGTCATCGCATGGGAGTATAAAACTAAAAACCCCCCCACCGGCAATGTTTATACTCGTCGATATGATGCCTCGGGAGCCTCACTGGATACAGCACCTGTTCCCGTCGGGCAACTGGATCCGAATGCACCGGCTCTGAGTGCCGGTCCCACGCTCACGGTCGGAGCCGATGGTCGGTACGCAATCGCCTGGGAAGACAAGGACGCCAGTGATGTGCTCGTCCGGCTGTATGACGCCGAGGGCAATCCGGTGACTGCTGTCCAACATATCAATACCTCGTCCGGCCAGCACAAAAAACCGCAAATCGCGATGGCCACTAACGGCAGTTTCGTCGTCGTCTGGGAGGCCAAGACCGCAACGGACGTGTACGCACGACGCTACGACGCATTAGGAAATGCAATCGGCGGCGAGATCGTCGTGAACACCACGACGCCACTCGACCAGAAGAAACCCGTCATCGCGATGGCGCCCGATGGGGCGTTCGTCGTGGCATGGGAAGACAAGAACACGAAGGAGATCCGGGGTCAGCGATATAACAAATTGGGCAATGCGGCCGGATCGGAGTTCAGCGTCAATGACCCCGCGGGGGGTGGCGGCGTCCGAGTACTCAACTGGACCGAGGTGCCCAACCGCGGTCCATAAATCATAGCTATCTGCAACTCTATATATGATAATAAGTTACCGCAGAGGGCGCAGGTGGACCCAGAGTATCACCCGCTGATTGATTCTCTTTTTCTTTTTCATCTCCGCGTCTCCCCGCGACCTCAGCGGTAATTCGCATTTCCACCCATTGAAAGCGTACCGGATTGGTACTATATTGTGGTGAAGTTGCCGATAAACTGGAAGGATCGGTCCTGATTGATGTTTGCCCTGACCCGAAAAACGGACTACGCGATCATCGCCCTGAGCCACATGGCCCGTAACCCCGGGTGCGTCTGCACGGCCCGGGAGATCTCAGAACGGTTTCACGTGCCCACGGCCCTGTTGATGAACGTATTGAAGGTTCTCGGCCAGGGCGAGATGATCCGCTCCATTCGCGGGGCACGCGGCGGCTATGTCTTGTCCCAACCGGCGATACAGATCACCCTCGCAAACATCATCGCGGCGGTCGAGGGGCCGATCCGATTCGTGCAATGCACCGGGGAACATGCCCTGCATGAGCCGGAATGCGATCTTCTAGACGTCTGCCCGGTCATATTGCCGGTCCACCGGATTCACGATCGGCTCAACGACTTTCTGAGCCAAATCACCCTCGCCGAGATCGTGGATGACACATGCATCGAAGCGCAGGGCGTGGCCCTGTCCGTGGAAGGCGAGATGTTGAATAATGAGGAATCTGTTTTCGCCGGGGCGGCACCGCCGCTCGGCGAGGGTTAGTCAGGTAGGAGACGATATAAAATGGCGATCGAAATAACCGAGCGGGCCTCACAGGAGGTCAAGACCATCATCAATGACCAGAAACTCGATGCGGAAACAACCTTTCTTCGCATTGGCGTGAAGGGGGGCGGTTGCAGCGGCTTCTCCTACACCCTCGACCTCACGGAGAACCGCACCGATAACGACGAGGAGTGGCTTCAGCACGGGATCAAGGTCATCACCGATCCGATCAGCCTCAGCCATCTCGACGGCGTCTCGGTGGATTTCAAGGACGAGATGATGGGTCGCGGCTTCGTCTTCAACAATCCGAAGGCCACCCACGTCTGCGGCTGCGGCAGCAGCTTCAGCACCTAGC
>CAYXGR010000297.1:0-4428 GCA_964464525.1 uncultured Planctomycetaceae bacterium | reverse complement strand
GACGAATGTCTCATGAAAGATCGAGACTTCGCCCACGATGGATGACCGCGCTCGGCCGTGGACGAATGCGGATCGCTTCGTGGGCATCAGGCACAGGGAGAATCACACAGTCCGCCCGGGCGCCGGACCGGATGCCGTAATCCTTCAATCGAAGGGCCTTGGCCGCATGATCGGTCACGGTATCGAGGGCCTGCTCGAGCCGCCGCGGCGTGGCCATGTGGTCGGCGTGGGCCAGCATGTGGGCGATATCGAGCATCTGACCGGTGCCGAGGGGGTAGAACGGATCGCGGATGCAGTCCTGACCGGCGGCCACATTCACACCGGCGTCGAGCAGTTCCGAGACGCGGGTCAATCCCCGGCGCTTCGGATAGCGGTCGTAGCGGCCTTGGAGGTGGAGGTTGACCGGCGGATTCGTTACCACATGGACGCGGGCCTCCCGGAGCAGGTCGATGACTTTCCGGGCATGAACGTCGTCATAGCTCGCCAATGCGCAGACATGGCTGGCGGTGACGCGGCCCTGCCGACCGCGGGCGATTGTCTGGGCGGCGAGGTATTCGGTGCAGAGAGACTGGGGGTCGTCGGTCTCGTCGATGTGGCAGTCGATGTCGACGTCGAACTCCTCGGCGAGATCAAAGAGCAGGTCGATATGACGCCGGGAGTCCTCGGCGGTGCGTTCGTTGTGGGCAATGCCGCCGACAAGGTCGCAGCCCATGACCAGGGCCTCGCGCATCTGCTCGAAGGCACCGGGATCACGGAGGAGGCCGTCCTGCGGAAAGACGGCGATCTGGATAGTGATGTAATCAGGACAGGCCTCCCGGGCGGCGAGGACGCCCTCGGCCAGTCGAAGACCGGCGGCGGTGGCGACATCAACGTGTGTGCGAATGTGGCCGGTGCCGAAACCGACTTCGGCATGGATCGCGCGGATCGCCCGTTCTCGGACGTTCTCCGAAGTGAGGGTTCGCTTGGCGTCGGTCCAGTGGCGGATGGCCTCAAGCAGGGTGCCGCTCTTGTTGGGCTTCACGAAGTCTACGGAGTAAGCGAGGTCGAGATGCAGATGAGGATCGATCAAACACGGAAGAACGAGCCCGCCCTTTGCGTCGAGGATGCGGCGGCGGGGTTTGAATCGCAGCTTGGGACCGACCTTCTCGATGGAACCGTCATCGTCGATGCGGATGTCCGATAGCTTTGAATGACCTCGGAGTCGGGCGTGTTTGATTCCTGAAATTCGCGTCATTTTCATGCCGCCTATGCTACACGCTTCCGGCCGATGGTCGATAGTGGAAGAGATGGATTCTTCACCGAAACATGGATGGTCGGCGGCGGCGGGTTTCTTCGTCGTGCTGTTTCTGGGCCTGCTGGTGGCGGGTCGGAGCCGAATGCTGCGCGATCCGGGAACGCTGTGGCATACGACCGTCGGCGAGCGGATGCTGCAAAGCGGCGAGGTGATCCGAACCGATCCGTTCAGCTTCACGCAGGGAGGACGGGAATGGATCGCGCAGCAGTGGCTGGGCGAATGCGCGATGGCGCTGGCCCATCGCGTCGCGGGCCTGGACGGTCTTGTGCTCGGGGCGGTGACGATTCTGGCGGGCCTGTTTACCCTTCTGGCAGGTCGATTCCTGCGACCTGACCCCCGCTCGGGAGGCTGGGTTCCTCAATGGCCGGCCGTCGGATTGTTGCTGATGCTCGTCATCGCGGCAAGCAGCTATCACTTCATCCCCCGGCCGCACCTCATCACTCTGTTGCTCATGGCGTGGACCGTCGCCCTGTTGTGCGACGTGGAATCCGGGCGGGTGTCTTCGCGGCGACTACTCTGGCTGCCGCCGATCTTCATCTTGTGGACCAACATTCACGGCGGGGCGCTCGGTGGGCTTGCGACGGTGTTGATCGTGGGACTGGCCTGGCTGCTCCGGCCGAAGGGGCTGTGGCGTCGGCGTGACGATCCACCGAATGCCGCGTCGCCCTTGTTGCTGGGGACGGCCCTGTCACTATCAATCGTGGCCTTGCTGGTCAATCCCTACGGCGTGTCGCTGCCCCGAGTATGGCTGAGTCTGATGGGCTCGGACCTGCTCCCCCGCATCATCATCGAACATGCCCCACTGAAACCGCTCAGCTCCGAGGGGCTGATGATCCTCATGCTGGCAATCGTCTATTTCGGCGTGTTGCGCGCCGCGTGGCGGGGGGGCCTCCGCGTCGCCTGGTTCGTGCCGATGATCTGGCTGGTACTCGCCTTCACGCGCGTTCGGCACGGGCCATTATTCGCGGTGACGGCCGCCGTGGCCATCGCCGACATGTTGCCCCACTCGACGATTCCCGCCTGGTTTGCCCGGCGAGGAAGCCCCTTGTTCACGCTCGGGTGCCATGCTTACACGACCCGGCCTTTTGGGGCGGGTAAGCATGTCGATCACCCAGGTAGCGGTCAACGGCCATCCCGGCGTATCGGAGCTGCCGGTCATGCGACGCGGGAGTTCGATTCTACCCTGAATCAAGCTGTCGAAAACAGATGGCGACCCTTCGCGATCCCGGCGATACTGGTCGCCGCGGCGATCGGGCTGCAGGCGACCGGAACGCGGGTTCCGGTGCTCGGAGCCGGTTGGTGCCGGCTCGATCCAGCCTACTGGCCGGTCGAGGCGACTGCGGCCCTGCGGCAACACCTGGCAACCGCGCCGGAGGAAATCCGTGTGTTCAACGAAATGCGTTTCGGGGGATACCTGATCCGCTGCGTGCCGGAGGCGAGGGTCTATATCGACGATCGATGCGAGCTGTATCGCGATGTGGGCCTGAATCGCTACCTGGAGGTTCGGCGCGATCCGCCGCTTCTGGAAGGGCTGGCTGTTTGTGAGGACGTGCGGCTGGCGATGGTTCGGACGGATTCACGGCTGGCTCGATACCTGTCCGAAAGCACGCGATGGTCGACGCTGCACCGCGACAAGACGGCCTCCCTCTTTCACAGGGAAAGATAGTTTCCTCGTGCTTCCAGATAATCACACCGCGAATGAGCAGGATCACATACTCCTTTTTGCCCCGAAGGGGCGCAACATATCAGCCCAGGGCAGAGCGAAGCGGCGTAAGCCGCGCAGCGCCGCCCTGGGTCAGCCCACCCACGCAAACCCAGCCCTGAAAGGGCGGTACAATCCGCCCATCTTCCAAATCATCGAGCATCGAATCACCAATGCCACCCCGTTCCTGCTGATTGGGTTTGATATCGACAGGGCCGAACCCGTCCACTAGGCTACCGCCGGTTTGACGGGAGTGCCTGTGAGTGCATCGCGGAAGAAATGGATTTCTCGCCTGGTGAAGCTGGTGGTCTGCCTTGGCGCGCTGGGCTACCTGAGCACCAAGGTCAGCCTGAACGACACCGTCCGTCTCGCCGAATCCCCCCAGAAAAAGTATCGCCTCCTCTCAGACGATAAGGCCGAGCCGCTCCGTATCCGCGACCTGGAAACGGGGCAGGAGCGATCTGCCAGCCATTCGGATCTGGCCGATCAGGCGACGCAGCTCAAGAAGGATCAACGGCCGATCGAGTTGGGCTTAAAGACGGTCGTTCGCCGCGCGGAATGGTCCTGGGTCCGATGGGCGCTGCTGGTCTTCGCACCGACGACGTTCGTGATGGCTTGGCGTTTACGATGCCTGCTGGGGACGCAAGAGATTAGCCTCTCATTTCGTGACGCGCTGTTGCTGACATTTGCGGGCAACTTCTTCAACTTCGCAATGCCCGGCACGACCGGAGGCGATCTCTACAAGGCCTACCACATCGCCAAACGGACGCAAAAGCGTACGGAGGGCATCACGGTCGTCCTGCTCGATCGGGTCGTCGGGCTGATCAGCTTTCTGCTGATCGCGGCGGCGGCGATCTTCGCCGCGCGCGGCACCGAGATCGTAGGCGACTTCGGCCGCTGGGTCGGTTATCTGATGCTGGCATTGATCGCGGGGGGGCTGCTCTTTTTCTCGAAGCGCCTGCGGCGGCTGGTCCATTACGATCATTGGCTCAACCGTCTGCCCTTCGCCGACAAGCTGCGGCGCGTGGACGAGACGGCGTTCAGCTTTCGCTACCATCGGCGCCAGGCGGCGGTATCGCTCATCGTCACGCTGGTCAATCATTTTTGCATCATTACCGCGATCTATTTTCTCGCCCGAAGCCTGGGAATCGATCCCATCGGCGGTCGAACCGCGTCGGAGTTGTACCTGGCGATCCTGATCTCGACGGTCGTCGGCTACCTGTTCGCGGCCATTCCGATCAGCGTGCAGGGGTTCGGGTTGATGGAGGCGGTCTTTCTCAAGGTGTTGGTCGGCGGACTCTGGTGTGACGCCTCCACGATGCTGGTGCTGACGCTGGGGGCACGGCTGCTCCAGGTCCTCTGGTCGCTGCCGGGGATCCTGGTCCCATGGCTGGGACTGGAGCGGCCGACGGAAAACGTCGAAACGTCGAAA
>CAYXGR010000296.1:0-4438 GCA_964464525.1 uncultured Planctomycetaceae bacterium | reverse complement strand
GAATGCCATAATCCAAATTGACCTGCCCCCCGGGTGCCATGCTTACACATCCCGGCCGTATCGGGATGGGTAAGCATGCCGCCCCACTGCGCCAAGGGCCACCATTCTCACATAGAGTCAAACATATAATTAAGATCAATATTGAAAATGCCGAATCGCCTCGCCATGATGGCCGATGTGCGTCATCGCGTCGATCCCGATCTGAAGGTGCAGGTGCGACCACTGCTTCGTCACCCGCGCGTCGCTCGCCTCGGTCTTGACGCCGTCCGGTGTGATCGGCACATCCGAAACCAGCAGCAGCGCCCCGCGGGAGATCTCGTTCTTGTGACCCACGATAAAGATCGTCGCCGTCTCCATGTCGATCGCAATCGCCGTCATCTCCTGCAGTTTCCGGAGAAAGACCTTGTCATGCTCCCACACCCGGCGGTTCGTCGTATAGACCACCCCCGTGCGATACTCCAACTCGCGCTCGAGGATCATGTCCGAAACAAACTTGTGCAGCTTGAACGACGGCAGCGCCGGAACAGCCGGCGGAAAGTAGTCGTCCGACGTACCCTCGCCCCGGATCGCCGCGATCGGCAGGATGAAGTACCCGATATCGGTCGTCTGCTTCAGCCCACCGCACTTGCCCAGAAACAGAACCCCCTTCGGCCGACGCGCCGTCAGCAGGTCCATGATGATCGCCGCGTTGGGAGAGCCGATGCCGAAATTGACCATGCTGAGACCGGCACTGTTCGTTGCCGCCTGCATCGGCCGGTCATCACCCTTCAGGTCGCAACCGAAACTCGAGGCAAATTCCTCGATATAGCTCGAGAAATTCGTCAGCAGCACATAGTCCCCGAAATCATCAATCGCCATCCCCGTATATCGGGGCAACCAGTTCTTCGCCAGATCGATCTTACGAGGCAAAACAAGACTCCTGAATCCCTACATCTGGGTGGCATGCGCCCCAGTGGGTGGCATGCGCCCAAGTGGGTGGCATGCCCAAGCCTCAAGGCGCGGGCATGGCGTACGCAGGTTCGATCCCATCGTAACAAATTCTCATCACCGCTCAACGATGAATCCGATTGACCATCTTCTCACCCGCCATCATGGGGCTATACTGCGAATCGATCAGAGTGTGTTCGAGGAGTCGTTTCTTGATCAGAGCCGCGACCGTAAGGAAGCGGTCGGTGCTCATATGGGAGGGCCTACCGATTGGGAAGATGACCGCGATCCCAAGGAAGCGGCGCCGATTCCGAACTGCTCATAACACATTCTCACCCCTGGAGTCTCTTGAGTGTCCGAAGCCATCCTCCTCGGCATAGCCGGCATCATCGTCCTTGGCGTCAGCGCCCAATGGATCGCCTGGCGCATCGGCCTGCCCTCCATCCTCCTCTTACTCACCTTCGGCATCATCGCCGGCCCGGTCCTCGGCTGGATCGATCCGGACAAGCTACTCGAAGGCAACGACCAGCTCCTCTTCGCCATCGTCTCACTCTCCGTCGCCCTGATCCTCTACGAGGGCGGCCTGACGCTGAAGCTCTCCGAGTTGCCCAAGGTCGGCGCCGTCGTCCGCAATCTGATCACCGTCGGCGCATTACTCACCTGGTTCCTCACCACGGCCGCCGCCCGATGGATCTTCCATCTCGACCTCGGCGTCTGCGCCCTCCTCGGCGCGGTCCTCGTCGTCACCGGCCCCACGGTCATCGGCCCGCTCCTCCGACACATCCGCCCCTCCGGCAGTGTCGGCCCGATCCTCAAGTGGGAGGGCATCGTCATCGATCCGATCGGCGCCCTGCTCGCCGTCCTGATCTATCAGGCCCTGTTTGAAAGCAGCTTCGCCGCCAACGAGGCCAAGCAGGCCACAGCGATCATCCTGACCGGCATCGCCAAGACGATTGTATTCGGCGGCGGGATAGGCGGGGCCGCCGCCGCCCTCCTCGTCCTCGGACTCGCTCGCTTCTGGATCGCCGACCATCTCCAGAACGCCGCCTCGCTCATGCTCGTCTTCGCCGCCTTCACCGTCGCCAACCACTTACAGCACGAGTCCGGTCTCCTCGCCGTCACCGTCATGGGCTTCGCGCTGGCCAATCAGAAGCGGGTCGACGTCAAACATATCGTCGAGTTCAAGGAAAACCTCCAGGTCCTGCTCATCTCCAGCCTGTTCATCGTCCTGGCCGCGCGGCTGAATCTCGGCGACCTCCGCGAGCTCGCCGCACCCGGTCTGTTGTTCGTGGGCGTGCTGATATTCGTCGTTCGCCCGCTCAGCGTTTTGGCCTCTACGCTGGGTTCCGGTCTCAGTCGCCGCGAGCGCCTGTTTCTGTGTTGGATGGCCCCGCGCGGCATCGTCGCCGCCGCCGTCGCCTCAGTCTTCGCCATCCGTCTGGAATCGGCCGATCCCAGCGCCGGCGCCGACCAACTCGTCCCCATCGCCTTCATCACCATCATCGCCACCGTGGCTGTCTACGGCCTGACCGCCGCCTTCGTCGCCCGCCGGCTCGGCGTCGCCGAGGCGGAGCCCCAGGGCGTCCTATTCATCGGGGCACACGACTGGGCACGAGAAATAGCCGCCGCACTCCAGCGAGAAGGCCTCCGCGTCCTCCTGGTCGACAGCAATCGCGACAACATCAACGCCGCCCGCATGGCCGGTCTCCCCACCCACACCGGCAGCATCCTCGCGGAACACACCCTCGACGAACTCAACCTCGGCGGCATCGGTCGATTACTCGCCCTGACGCCGAACGATTGGGTCAACGTCCTCGCCGTCCATCGGTTCGGCGGCGTCTTCGGAAAAGCGGAGTGCTATCAACTGCCGCCGTCGGATCACGCGGAACGGAAACAGGCCAGCCACAAATACCTCCACGGCCGCTGGCTTTTCGATGATCGCCTTCATTACCAGGCCTTCCTGTCACGTCACGCGCAGGGATTCACCGTAAAGGCCACGCCCCTGTCGGACGAGTTTGATTTCGACGCCTATCAGCAGCGTTACGGCGAGTCCGCGCGGGTGTTGTTTACGATCGACGAGAGAAACCGACTGAAGGTGTTTGCCGCCAACGAGGAGATAGCCCCACAACCCGGCGAAAAGCTCATCGGCTTCGTCATGGACAAGGGGTAGCCCCGCCTGTCAGAGCCGCGACCGTAAGGAAGCGGTGAGCGCCGGGTGCCATGCTTACACGACCCGGCCTCTGGGGTCGGGTAAGCATGCCGCCCCCAAGGTCACTGTCGTATTGCAGAGTGGGTGCCCCATCCTTTGCGAAGCAAAGGGTGGGGAATAGATCCATGTACGGATGCATGTTCATCCCCCATTGCTCCGAAGCGATCCTCATTCTAGAATCGTCAACCGGACAATCGATTGCGCTCGAGCACCCCCCCCATGAAAAACATCCAGGACATCCTCCGACTCGCCCGCACCAAACGCGCCACCGACGTCCACATCGTCGCCGGCTCACCCGTCCTCTTTCGCATCGAGGGCGATCTCCAACCGGTCACCAAAGAATCCCTCACGCAGAAGATTGCAATGGAACTGAGCCAATCGCTCCTGTCGCCCGAGCAGGTTCAGGAGTTCGAACAATCGCTCGACTTCGACTTCATGGCCGTCGATGCCGATCGAAACCGCTATCGCGTCAACGTCAGTTACAACGACGGCGACATCGGGGCGGTCCTGCGCCTGTTGCCGAGCGAGCCGATGACACTCGAAGCAATCCGCCTGCCCGAGATCGTCGGCAAGATGGCCCGCGCCCGAAAGGGACTGATCCTCATCACCGGCAGCACCAGCCAGGGCAAGAGCACCACGATGGCGGCCATGATCGACTCCGTGAACCAGCACGCCCGCAAGCACATCGTCACCATCGAGGATCCCATCGAGTACGTCCACACCAACAAAAACTCGATCGTCCGTCAGCGCGAGGTGGGTAAGGACACGCAGTCCTTCGGCCGCGGCCTCCGCGCCGCCCTGCGGCAGGATCCGGACATCATCGCCATCGGCGAAATGCGCGACTACGACACAATCAAGATCGCCCTGACCGCCGCCGAGACCGGCGTATTGGTCATGTCCACGCTGCACATCATCTCCATCGACAAGATCATCGAGCGGTTACTCTCCTACGCCCCCGACGGCGGCGACGGTCACATCCGCACCCTCTTGGCCGAGGCCCTGCTTTGTGTGATCCACCAGGAGTTGCTCCCCACGATAGACGGCGGCAAGCGTGTCGCCTGCGAGACCCTCGTCGCCACCGACGCCGTGCGCAACGTCATGCGAAAACGCGGCACCTTCCACCTTCGTAATGCGATCACAACGGGCCAACGCTACGGCATGGCGAGCATGAAGGCCTCTCTCGACCAGATTCACAACGAGGGTGTCATCACCGATGCGGTCTACAACGGCGTCCTCGAGAGCTACCGCTGATTCGACGCGCAACGGGTGTGCCACTGCTTCAAGCAGTGCCGGGTGCCATGC
>CAYXGR010000295.1:2972-4442 GCA_964464525.1 uncultured Planctomycetaceae bacterium | reverse complement strand
TCCCCTCAGCCGGCTTCAGCCGGGCTTTGACGCCTCAACCCCTACGCGATGGGATCCAATAATCCGCCCGGACTGTCATGGACCCGGGGCAGCATCGACCGCTTTCTCGGGGCGCGTGAGAAAAAACACTAATAGTCAAAAAGTCAAAAAGTCAAAATAAAACAATAACAACGAAAACTTCAAAACGACAACAAAAACATGGGTGCCCCATCCTTTCTCAATAGAAGGCGTGGGGAATAATCTGACACGCCATGGCGCCGAATATCACCCGCGTGCATGGGTGCCCGCCGCGCCGGAGTCTGTTCAGGCCGAAACCGCCAGTGGGACCGGAGATTCTTCCATCCACGGAGCGGCGGAGAGGACGGGAACCCCGGGGAATCGACTCGATAGTACATTCCGCATGTCCTCGGCGACGCCCGGAGAGAGGGAGCCAACGACGAGTCCGTCGGATTGCTCGGATGTAAACTGCTCCGCACATTGAAGTCGAATCCGTCGCCAGTGTTTATCAGCGCCATCCACGTCGGCATGATCATAAACGACATGGATCGAGATGCCAATGGAAATCAGGAGATCGGCCAATTGTTCGCATCCCTTTCCGCGTGACCAGATCGAGACGGATCGAATGTTGTATTTATCGGTCCAACACCGGATGCTGCGGGTTGCCTGCGGAAGACCGAACAATTCATCGAACTGTTCCGCCGTCAGGGGACTGCGACGGATGGTTCCATCGGCAATTCTTGCGCGTCCGGCGCACAGCCCTTCTTGATAACCGAGCCGCGCGTCTTCCTTCGCCGCAACACGGGCATAGCGCTCAAGTGTGGAATCGATCATGTCGTCGAGCCGATCATCCGGGGCGTACCGCTGCCACAAGACCAGGTTGTTGCGGACCAGGTAGCGGAGCATGCGATTGTTGTCACGATTGGTGATCGTGCGGCGGTGTATGACTTTCAAATCACCTCGGGGTTCGACGCGCCAACCTTGCTGCCAGAGTCGACAGGCCAGGGCGTACTCCTCGACGTAGTAGTCGAAGTCGATCGGATACCCCCCCGCCGCGACGAAGGCACTCCGGCGAATCGCCCCACCGCAGTTGAAGAAGATGCCGGGAACGCCGCCGGCGTCGTGCGTATCACGGGACTCCGCCAGTCGCACGCGGCAGGCGACGGCACCGAGATCGGGGCGACGGTCGAACAGCGCCACGGTCTTCTCGATCGCGCCTTCCTCGGGCCAACTGTCATCGTCGAGCATCAGGAGGACGCGCCCCCGTGCGGCGACGGCGGCAAGGTTTCGAGCGGCGGCACCCAGATTGCGACCGGGTTCGATCCAGCGGACATGCGGAAATCGCGGCTTCAACCGCGGAGTCCCGTCGGTCGAGGCGTTATCGACGACAATAATCTCGAATCGGCGATCCGCCGACGCACCGATCCGTTCGAGCGTGTCAGCGAGAACTTCGCAGCGGTTGTGCGTGGGAAT
>CAYXGR010000295.1:0-2872 GCA_964464525.1 uncultured Planctomycetaceae bacterium | reverse complement strand
TAGATGCTGGACCGAGAATCCTTTCTCGGTCCTTCTCCCACGGGAATCCCATGTCTTTTTCCCCCACCCCAAAGGGGTGGAAGGCTGTAGCCACGAGTGAAGTCCCGGCGTAAGCCAGGACGGAACTCGTGGATAACAGACGACAAAAATCCCCGCCCCGGAGGGGCGGAGGACGAACGCGAATCAATCGGACTTCTACAACACATCAGGCCTCCTTCTCCCCTGCCGTGGCCTAACTCGTGAATGCCAAGCCCCCCAGCGATCCCACACCGGAGATGTGTAGAACAATCGGGGCGATGATCCATCGCCCTTTCAGGACTCAATGGTCTCGCGTTGCTGAATACCCGATGCTGCGTTCCGGGCCTTGCTCGGTCGCTCTTTCACGGCCGAGGCTGCTACGGGATCGGGTGCCAGCTCAGGGCGATGCTGCAATCTACTTCGGATGTCGGCAGCGGCGATGGGGACGGGTCCGAGGTCGGCAATCTGGGCGGCGGCGGCGATGGCGCCGAGATAGGCGCTCGTCATGAAGTTCCCCCCCGCCGTCGCGCTCAGCGTCGCGACCGTCAGCAACGACTCGCCCCCGCCAAGCCGATCCACCACACGGTCGGCGAACGAGGGAAGGTATTCACTGAGAAGACGGCCACGCCATTCGGCCGAGTCACGATCCTCGGAAGGCCGATTAAAAGTAACCAGACCGCGCTTGCCCAACGTCACAATCATCCGCCGAGCCTCGGTGGCGTCGAGCATTCGATAGGCCACAGTCGATAGACCGCTGCCGAAGTCGTTCATCGCGATCCGCAGCCTGCGTTCCGAACAGCAGAGCAGATCAACATGCCGAAGGGCGGCCAGATCGGTGGGAGATTCGGTGGAGCCTCCGGCGATAAACGGAACGCGCCGCCGAAACTCGGCATTGAGACGCCGAAGCAGCCCCGGCGTGATCACGCCATGACCGCCATCATGAATGATGGCCGCATCCGCCCGCTCAGCCTGATACATAAGCCGCTCGGCGGCCTCACGTTCGCCCACGGAATCCAGTGGCCGAACCGTGGCACGCTCCAGCTTGAACATCTTGTGATCATCGACGAGAAATCGCGTCATAACGCCGAGATCGGGCCGATGAGTCGTCGCCTCGACGTGGACCCCTGCGGCATCCAAAGTCTCCAGCGCCCAACGGGAGAGATCGTCGCGGCCGAGAGCGGTAATAAGGACGGGTTCGGCACCGAGCGCGGCAAGTTGCGTGGCGATGACGGCGGCGCCACCGACGTAGTCCTTCCGATCCAGCTCCTTGAGGCACATCATCGGCGATTCGCTGGCAATGGTGTTGGCATCGCAGAGGACGTATCGCTCGATGGCGACGTCTCCGAGGATGAGAATGCGGCGACCGGACACGCCATCCAGAATGTTTGACAACGTGGACCGATCGATGCCGTAGCGCCTGCAGATGAGCGTGAGACGCTGTTGCGCGAGACCGCTCGCGTGGCGGATTTCGCCCGGGTGGGCACCCGACTTTCTCGACAGAGAGTCGACCAGACGGCTCGAACTAAATACGACCTCGCCGCTGGAGAAGATGACACGACCGCCGTGGGCCTCGACGACTTCTCGCTCGGCGAGAAAACCTGCGTCGTTACTGGTGGCATATTCCTGCCCCTTGACGTAGACGTCCGGGCGAATGATGTCGAGCAGTGCCCGGGCGGTGGGGTTCGGATCGATCACCACGTAGTCCACAAGTTCGAGGGCGGCAAGGTTTTCGGCACGCAATTCCTGCGGGATATACGGTCGTTGCGGTTCCTTGTCGATCAAGGCGTCGCCGGTGATGGAGACGACCAGGATGTCGCCCTGGGATTTGGCGAATCGCAGATAGCGGATGTGGCCGGGGTGGACGATGTCGAAACAACCGTGGCATTGAACGACGCGCTTCCCGTACGGACCGGGCGGACGATGCTCGGCCAGGATCGATTTCAATCGATCGGCGCTAACGATCTTTCGGGCATAGTCGCTGTTGTTTTCTTCTAGCATGGTTCAGGCATCGCAACTCGTCGTTTATTTTAAGTCGGCGACCATCCGGATCGTTGTGACCGCCCCCCGGGCGATCAGGCTGATCATCAGCAACAGCAACAAACAGCCAAGCGTCAAGGACACCAGCGGCCAGGCCTGTTCGATGATGGCGGTGGGTGCCGGGCTGATCGTCCCGACGAGCGCAAGAATGACGCCGAGCGCAGCGATGGCGCCGACGTGACCCCGCGCATTGCGCGGAAACGGGGCCATCCGAACCGTCAGGCAAATCATGAGATAGACCAGAAGCAGGATCCGCCAGGGGGCCATCTCGGAGTGAAGCACGGCATCCAGCGTTCCCTCCGTAAGGGTCATCATCGCACGAAGCTGATCCCAAAATGCGGCCAGGGCGGTCGGGAGTTCGGGGGCGATCAGATCGTGGGGGATGACGGACACAAGCGGCCGGCCGAGCGTCGTGAGCAGATAGTACACAGCCGTGCCGATCGCCAGGAGAGGGAGCGAGCCGACGATCACGGGTCCGAAGACCGGGATTTTGGGCGCGTAGTCCGTGTCGGTGGCCGGCTCACCCTTCTCGTCGTCTTCCATGAGGGCGGTATTGTTGATCTTGGCGCCGGTCAGCAAGAGACCGACAATGCGGCCGATCTGGGCCACGAGGGTTCCGGGAAGCAGGACGATGTTGACGGTTCGGGGCCGGATCATGCTGCTCCACAGGCGATGGACGCCCCAGGCGAGTAGAACAATGACCATCAACCAGACTGTCGCGGCGGTATAGACCATCGGTGTACGGGCCTCGCGCGGAATGTCCGTTACGCAATCGGGCTTTGCGCGGACGATAGTCTCATATCGGCGAAGAAATTGG
>CAYXGR010000294.1:2723-4457 GCA_964464525.1 uncultured Planctomycetaceae bacterium | reverse complement strand
CCCGTCCGCCCGGAACCGCGTTGGTGGCGCAACCGAACAGCAGCGCGGCCGGCAACGCGAGACACAATTTGATTAGTTGCTTCTTCATCTCAATCTCCCTGGTGGCCTGAAGTTCGTCGGATGGTTCACTCCCCAAGTGCCAACGTAAGGATCAGGCTGTATAATGACGGGAGGTTCGTCGCCCCCCCCAAACTTCACTACGCGTCTACACGATTCCCTGAACACGATCGTGTCGCCCCTCGCACTAGTGCGATCGCAGGCTCCAGATCGACAGGAATTGCATTCGCTCCGAATCAGCGTTCCGACCGGAAACGTCGTGGACGTCACGGGGTCATGTGCAAACGACATGCCAATAAGAATCAGCGAGGTTAGTCTCGACAATCTCATTGGACTCGATTCGCTATAACCCACTACTGGAACAGCAGTTGTGACTCTGGTATATTTTGAACCATTCCCCAATGCCCGAATCCAATCCATTAGCAGACGTTTCGTGGGGCCTGAATATCAGGAAATCCGTACCGATCGATTCGGGAAAGGCTGTTTTTCCGGTCGCTGCCCCATGAATCCCCTCGTAAGTATTTGCACATCGTGGAGATAGCACTGTCCAAGACCGATCCCATGGCCTGTTCTGAATAAAATCACTCACCCCGATATCTCGGCATGGAATTTGCCCCTCTGACCCATGAGCCGAGGGAGACTCACCGGCCGACACCCGGCGGGCGATAAAATCGTATCAAAATGGGACGAATTCGCATTTGTCCGGGAACATTTCGGCGCCACGCCGGTATACCCCTATAGAGGCCCCGATTATCGGAGAACCGCCCGAGCGTCTGCCGGTACCGTGTTCGATCCGATAGAAACCGCCTCGAAAGGTAGTTCAACCATGATTCGAGTCACCACAGAACCTTCGACTCGCCCTGCAATGCAGGATTGGATGATTCCGCCACCGTACATCATGAATCAGGAATTAAGCCGCAAAGGCACCGAAGCCCGGCTGTTCAAGGAATGGCCCGCATCGGTTACGTGTACGGGCCGATTGACTCCCACTGAGGAAATCCTCTTATTTAAGCAATTGCACTGCAGCGGGTACTGTCTCAGCCGCCTCTACAAGTCGGCGAACCGTCGGATTACAGCCAAGACCAAGCGGGTTTTTTCTGACTGGGTCCAGCGCTACCATCGAATCCGCACGCGGATCGTCGAGGCCAACCTGGGACTGGTATACGACTTGATAGGCCGAAGCCGATTCGAGACGTTGGATCGGGACGAGATGACCAGCGAGGGAATGATGGCCCTCTTGCGTGCGACGGACACCTTCGATCCGTGGCGGGGTTATCGGTTCAGCACCTATGCCTGTAATGCCATCCTGCGGTCCTTCTCGCGGGCCGCACTGCAGGAATCCAAACGCCGCACCAGGATCGCCGGTCCGTATGACGTCGAGTATGAGAAGAGCGATACAGTCGAGATCGGTCACATGGACCAGCGCGACCTGTTCACGGAACGGCTTCGGCGGATCCTCCACCACGACGATGCCGATTTGACCGACGTAGAGAAGACGGTCCTCACGCGGCGGTTTCCATTCGAGGAGAATCGAAGCCGACAAACGCTCGAGGCTATCGGCAATACGATGCAGGTGAGCAAGGAGCGTGTCCGACAGATTCAGTTGTCGGCACTCTCCAAGCTGCGTCTCGCCATCGACTCTGATCCCATTCTCCAATAAGTAGGGTGGGCATTGCC
>CAYXGR010000294.1:0-2623 GCA_964464525.1 uncultured Planctomycetaceae bacterium | reverse complement strand
TGCCCGAAGACAAGACGGAGAGACAATCGATCCGCGAACCGGAGTGGGTAACGGGTATGGTCCGGGCGGAGCCTCGTGCTCCGCTGATGGGGCCGTACATGGCCTACCTGTTGCTGATGATGCTGGTAACATGGCTCCCGGAGGAGGCTGGATATCATCATCTTGGCATCGTCCTCCACGTCGGCGGTGCTACGTGGGCCACTTGGCTGATGCGTCATCATTGGCCCGCGCTCGGCCGAGCCCATTTCGGCTGGGCACTGATCGTCGGGATCCTGGGCGCATGGCTCTGGGTGGCGGGCCAGCACGGGCTGGCGGGGGTAGAACTCGGAGGCTTCTCGCTCGGTGATCGCCTGTCCGTGGGTTTGGATGCTCCCTTTCTGAAACTGGTTCCGGTCGACGTAGTCGATATATCCCTACGATTCACGACACCCTGGGCATTCTGGACCCATGTGATCCTGAAAATCACACGGGCGATCACGATCGTGCCGATCGTGGAGGAGTTGTTCTGGCGGGGTTTTATTCTTCGGGCGTTTGTGAAGTGGGACCGTTTCGAAACCGTGCCGATTGGGCGGTTCACATGGTTCGCTTTCTTGGGCTCGTCGCTGCTTTCGGTGCTTCAGCACCCCGGCAACTGGGGGGTGAGCATTTTGTGCTGGATGCTCTTTAACGCCCTTTTCTACTGGAAAAAAAGCCTCCGTTGTCTCATGATCACACACGGGGTGACCAATTTGGTGCTGTACGGCTATGTGGTCTGGACGCATCTGAACGGCCATGGGGAATGGCAATTCTGGTAATGGATAGTGGCAATCGCCATGGGAACACCGGAAAAACCGTCCACAGGCGGTGGTTCTTTCCCATGTCAGGGCTTTCCACGGCATGAAAAACAGGCTTCGATTTCCAGGGAGATCGAAATTGGCGGCGGGTTCGGCATAAAATTTGCTGGACACGTTCATTCTGAATTCGTTATAATGCCGTGCTAGGTGGAGTTGTGCGAGCCTTACCAAAGATTCCAAGAGACTGAAACTTGAAAACATTAAAAATCGGCATCATCGTCGTGGCGCTGGGCGCCGCGGTCGCCATCACCTTTTTATTCGGTGACGACGGGCAGACGCTTCCGGACACAGAGGATAGCAAGACCGTCTGGCAATGCACAAAATGCGATAACCGCGTGGAGTGGACGGCGTACGAGGTCCAGATGGAATACGCGAAGACGGCGGGCGTTCCGTTCATCTGCCCGAAGTGCAAAGAGACATCCGTATATCAGTTGATGGCCTGCATGAAATGCCAGACGCTGTTCTTCGGATCTGAGGTTCCCGGCGAAACGGGCCAGTGTCCGGAGTGCCGACCCGACGCCGAATTACCGTTACCGCCCGCAGAGGTGGAGGAAGGTGAAGAGCCGATCGATTGGGAGTCGCCTCCCGAGCGCGTTCGGCCAAAGTCTCTTTAAGTTCGATTGCATTGGGTGGAGACCCTTCACGGCTGAAGATCAAGAACACGAGGAACAAACTATGAGCATCAATCAACACATTCGCGGGAAGACTTCCATCAGTACGGCCCTGAGTCGGGGTTTCACGCTGATCGAATTGCTGGTCGTGATTGCGATCATCGCCCTGCTGATTTCGATTCTGCTGCCCGCCTTGAGCAAGGCGCGTGCCGAGGGGGGCAAGGCGAAGTGCCTGGCAAACCTCCGGAGCATCGCACAGTCCACGACAATGTTGATGGACGATGACAATGACAGCAAGATCATCCCCTGGTACCAATTCCCGCCACATAATGGGTTCAACCCGCAGATTTTTTCGCCCTGGGTGCTCGGTGGCCACAAGGCCCCGGCGCCGATCCCGGCCTCCGCAAACATGGACAGCAGCCTCTATCCCGCCGAGGTTCGCCCGTTGAACCGCTTCGCCGCGCCGGGCGCGCGGGCCGAGGCCATCATCGACCTCTACAAGGATCCATCCGACCGTTCGTTCCGAACATCGATCATCGGCACGCCGCCATCGGGCGACTACGCGGAAGAGTTGACATCGTGGCAGGCCAACGGCAGCAGCTATACCCTGAACACGCGATTCATGCAGGGCTATGCCGGCGGCGACGGCAACTTCAGCCTGCTGGATGTGGATGAGTTTTCCAAGCGGATCGCCAAGCACATGGTCGGTGGCGAGGCCTCTCGGTTTATCATGTGGGTGGAGCAGGGCTTCTACAGCGCCACCTATCGGGCAACGCCCCAACTGCCCAACGGGGCGGGTCCCCAGCGATCCGGCTGGCACAGCAAGTTTTCCTTCTGGTCGCTGGCCATGGCCGACGGCCACGCAGTCAATGCCTACTACGACTCGCGCCTGACCAACTCAGACGCCGGCACGATCTGGCAGCCGAACTTCACCCCGGGTCAATAGACGAGCGCGCGAACCGACTTCCCGATTGGTCCAAATCGCCCCGCTCGGCTGGGTGGATGAGATTCGGAACCGAACCGTCGCCCTTCTCGAAAGAGCATCAAGCGGGAGGTGTGAATCATGCCCATCTCTCGCTCGCCCACACGCCGATCGAAGCCTCGGCCGTTGCCGTCTGAGATCCCCGGGTCCATGACAATTCAGGCGGGCCTGTGGCACCGGTTTCCAACCGGTGCGAA
>CAYXGR010000293.1:0-4468 GCA_964464525.1 uncultured Planctomycetaceae bacterium | reverse complement strand
GGATCGGCGATGCTCAAGCTTTGGGCGTAGGCGACGTCGGCCTCGAAGCGGCGGGTCCACTGTTCTCCCTGTTCCTTGGCAGCGGAATCCTCATCCGGAATGGCGGCGACGAAGAGAATCGCCACGACAACGGCGACGATGGAAAGTTCGACATAGGTATAGGCTTTTTTCCGATTCATCGAATTCCCCCCGTGAGCGGCCTCGTTTTCGATCCGGCGCGACGGCCGTTCGTGCAATGACGATTCAACCGCCCCGTCCGATACGGCCCGACCGCTTTCGTGCTGATCCGTTCTTCTGATCGGTATCCGCGGCCTGGACCTTGATCGGTTTGGTTTGCAGATGCACCAGGATCTTGTCCAATAACTGATTGGTCTGTCTGATCTCCATGAGTTGCTGGTTCCGTTGCAGGGCGGTGTCGGGAATCTGGGCCGACGCGGCGGGCAGGAGGCTCGGCCGCTGGGCCCATAACTCGACGGCGATGATCGCCAGCAGTATCGTCAACGCCCCCAACAGGCCGCGTGTGAACCGATCCGGTGTGAATGTCTGCTTTTCCATAAGGCTTACCTTGTTTAGTTTTCCTTCCAACTCAAGAGGGTGATCGGTGCTCGCTCCGCGTTCATATCGAAGTTCCAGAATGTCGCACGGGCCGCGTCCCAGGTGAAGCGAAAGTCGCCATTGATGCTCTTGAGGTCGAAACCGCCCAACGTGACGCAGGCGCCGGTAACGTGGAATATGACACCTTTCATCTTGCTGTCCTTGATCCTGCCGGCGCAGAGTACGCTACCCACGACAGTGCCCGCCACGTTGTCGCGTTTGAAATCGATGTCGCCGCCCACGACCAGCGCCGGATAATTCGGCATCGCCGTCAGGGCATAGCCGTTCCCCAGAGTCAATTTTCCCATAACGACAAGCGTGCCGGTCAATCGCACATTCGCTTTGAATACGAGATTTCCCGGGACCAGTATGACTCGGCCGGGGTTCGTGGCGGACATATCCATCGCGTTGAGGGCCTGGGAGTCGGGATCACTCATCGTAAGTTTAGTCCACTCGTAGGCGGAATAGGTCACACCTTTGAGGGTGTAATTTGCGTAGAAAGTCGGATCAATCACGGGCGAGGTGAACGGGGCGGCCTTGGAGGTGACGGAAAGCGGCGGCCCGGTCCCGCTCCAGACGGCCGCACCGGTCGCGGAGACGTTTCCGTTGCACCAACCCTGGCCCACCAGGTCCGAGTTGGCGTGGATGTCGCCCACTACTTGTACCGTGCTGGGGATACTGACCGACGACGTCAGGAGTCCGTAGGGAATGAGTATTTGTGGGTCGTCAGGGAGAATAGCCTGCGCGGCGATCCGGTGTTTTCCCTTGGGGGTGCCGTCGAAATCGTGGGCGATGCCGAGGGCGGTGAGTGTGAAGAGGGTGTCGTCATTGAGATCCGGCGTTATTGAGACATCGGCATAATCCGATGTAGCGTCGATGGCCAGGCCCATGTCGCCGGTCCATGACTGACCGGCCGGGACCGTCGCCGGGGGGTACATGAGATAATGGCTGGCGATGTGGATGCCGGACTCGGCGAGATACTGGGCACGTGCGGCGTGAAGGCGATTGAAGGCCTCGGGCATGGCGGTGCTGTTGGCCTCAAGAAAGGCGATGCCCAGCGAGGTGACGAGGAGTGTCAGGCCGAGAACGACGATGAGAATATAGCCGCGGCGCGTTCGGCATCCCCGGTGCGCGGGGGCGACTGGGTGCGATGAATCCTCCGGTTGTTGGTTCGATTGATGCATGGTCGATCGATATCCCGGTCTTTCATTTCCATCCGAAGCGGCCCACCACAGGCTCGAGTTCGTCAGGGTGCGATATCCGTATAGCCGGTCCAGCGCGAATAGGCAGCGCGTCGTTTGCGACCGCCGATAACCGCCGGATCCTTGGTTGCTGTTGTGACAAACAGGTAGTCCGCCGAGGCGCGGGGCGAGACCGATTGCGTGAAGGCGAGGGTCTCATTATCACTCTGAACGTTGAAGCTGATCTCCACCAGCCGTGTGTCGGTTCCGGGCCGCTGCCCGCCGAGGCCGCTCGTGCTTCCGTTCCGGGGATACCCCTCGAACGAGAAATTGTCGATTTCCTCGGCCCAGACGACCGAGCGCCGATCGGGGATCGCCATCAGGACTTCGAGGTTGCCGAGGCTCTGAAAATCATTGACCGGGACGACGATGTTGGGGACACCACTGATCGGGATTTCGAGATACACGTAAGAGATCGTACGGGCGGCGGGGTCGTACTCAATGGCACATATTTCGTGGAGTTCGAGTTTGTCGTTGGCGTTCTTGTCTTCCTCCCAGAGGGCAATGGCGGTGGGCGTCACGTCGCCGATGCCTCGGGATTCGCGGATTTTGGTGGTGATCCGGTTGAGCGGAAGGCGTCCCTTGTTCTTGGCGATGCGCAGATCCTTGGTGTTCAACGAGGCGTTGGTGACCGCGAAGATGAGCGTGGAACCGGCCACGGCCGTGAGGGCGGTAACCGTAGCGGCGAGGAGCGTCTCCATGAGGGTGAAGGCGGTTCGAGTATTGGATGATTGGGATCGATGAAGATGCATGGTGGATCAGTCCTCCCGGCTGGCGATGCGATCGAGCGTGACGAGCAGGGTGCCGTCCCGATAGACCTGAACCTGGATATGGACAAAGCTGTTGACGTCGTCTTTTGCCTGTCCGGGGAAGGCGACATATTGGACCGTCACCGAGCGATAGAAACCGTCGAGTGCCGGATCGGTGATCGGCAGGTTGTCGAAGTTTCGCAGGTCTCCGGCCACCTCGGCGTAGCCGTGGAAGTCGTCGATGTTGTTGAAGAGTTCGCGTGAGCCCTCGCCCGCGCCGGGGCCGGGCGATGCCTGCTTAGTATTCACCTCGAAAAACGGACGGGCGAGAACTTCCTCCATCATAGCCTCGCCGAGTTCGACGGCCTGTTCGAGTTCGGCGGCGGCCTGTGCGTTCTGGACTCCGGCGGCGAAGGGAAGCGCGGCGGTGGCGGCGACGATGGCGAGGACCGTCGTGGCCATCAGGGCCTCGACCAGCGTGAAGGCCGGTCGGCGCGCGCTGGAGGGGCGACGTTCGAAATGGGTTGGTTGTCTACGTCTCATATCCCGCAACCCTCAACATGGCAGATCAGCGGTCCAATTGAATATACGATTGAATCGGCCGATCCGCACAAAGAGGACGGTGAAGTGAAGGTCAGTGCGGCCCATAACAAACGGCCGAAGCGGCGGGGTTCGATCCCCACCGCTCCGGTCGTCAATACGTGTGATAGGATGCAACGCGTATTTGAGTAGGGTGCTTGAGTCGAACGCCCTCCCCCAATTGACGCCGGCATGCGACCGGCGCTGGCGACGGAATGTACGATTCCGTACCGCGGAGAGTGTATTCGGGCTCAAGAAGCCACGGTACTACAACAGGTTGTGCGCCGTGCCGCCTTCGCTGCCGCCGTCGTCGGCCATGAACACGCCGGTGGCCTCGTCGTAAAACCAGGCCGCGCCGGAGCCGGCGGTGCCGGTCACATTGTTGGTAGTCGAAAACGGATTCATCGGGATGGTCTGAAGGTAGGGGCCGAACTTGCCCGTCGCGTTCAGGGTGCCGTTGGCATCGGTTTTCTTGGTCATCGCGTCTGCAAACGAGACCGGTGCAGTCAGATTGGGGTAGTTTCCGCTGTGCTGCATCTTGTAGAACTCGATCTGCCCGCGAATCGTCGCCAGGTTGGTGGTCAGCGAACTGACCCGGGCGTCGGTGCTGGCGTCCGAGAACTGCGGGATCACGACCGCGGCAAGGATGCCGAGGATGATCACCACGATTAACAATTCGACCAGTGTGAAAGCATTGCGTCGCATCCTAATAACCTCCAAGGGTGAACAGCCTCCTGGATCGCTGTTGCCGGTCCATCATAATGACACCGGTATTCTAACTTCCCGGCCACGCGCCGAGGAAGAGCGAACAAGGAGGAAGTACACGATTACTTCACTGATCGGATCGGAGACAGGCGGCCTTTAGGGAAGATACCCCACGGGGTGATACTTGATGGGACCATATCCTTCGGGGCAGATAATATCGGTGTTTTCGCACCTTCCATAACTACCGGTAGAAATCGAGAATCGCGAAAAATCGATAATGCTTCCGGATAATCACACAGTGACAGAGCAAGATCACATGCCTCTTTTTGCCACGAAGGGTCGTTCTGGGTAAGCACTGTGCTCAGAGCCGCGACCGTAAGGGAGCGGTCATCGCCCACCTTCCCAGAAGGTAACCGTTCACGGGTGAAACGCTGTTCTTGAGTCAACAACGACGATTCGTATGCGGAGACCACTGAAACACGCTGCTTTTCACCTGTTCGACCCTCGTTATTGATTCTGAATAGCCGCTTTTTGGCCCGTGAACGGTTACCCCAGAAGATTTCAGAACATCGGGATCATGACACTCTGCCGATGGAATGA
>CAYXGR010000292.1:0-4474 GCA_964464525.1 uncultured Planctomycetaceae bacterium | reverse complement strand
ATCATTTCGTTCGAAATCAGGCTATCAACCAGGGCCAAGTCCGCCTATACTGTACTGTGGGGTTGTACGCATGCCCGCATCGACACAGTCGATGCTGCCGAGCGCCACCTGATTGGCGCACGCGGGGTTATTTGCCGATAAATATAGGACCATTGGCCCGAAGACCGGAAAATCGTCGCACGAGGTGTGTGCTGGCGAAGCGCAAACACGGAAGGATCTCAATAAATGAGCGACTCAAACGAGGCTAACGCAGACAACCAGAAGCAGAAGGCGAAAGAAGCCCCATCCGCCTCGTCGCCTGTTAAAAGAGGTCGTCCTGCGAAGGAACCACCGCCTCCCAAGCTCTGGCGGGTTGTGGGGGAGTCGCCGGAGGGAGTGAAGATCACGCTGGGCCGCTATGTCACACGGGAGGAAGCGGAGCCGGAACTCGCCCGGATGCGTGAGGATGGTTTTTATGACAAGCTCCGCATGATCGACGGTGCCCGCACGAACGACGCTCAGGCTGCGGCTGGTTAGCCATAGCCACAATACGGCTGGCCTGACACGTGGGGGGATCCATTCAATCCCCCGCCCGTAAACCCCAATCCGCATTTCACCCGGAAGCCCCGATTGTGGCCGGCGCCGTACTGTTGATCAACAGGCCACCAGCCGCTAAAAATGCCGGTTTTATGGCCCACCTCTTGCACTCCCATACCATTCTGTGGTACAAACGACAAGGCGAGCAGAAGGTACAGTGAAGGGGAAACTTTCCAACGACAGCGCCAACGCACACTCCATACCCGAATACCCTTGGCGAACAGGCCCGAATTCTTCCGGCTGATCGTACGCGGCCTCAACCCACGGGACCATCGACGCGGGGTGATTCTGTCTTGGACTTCAATAACGATCACTATAAGGGAGTAGGCATGCATTCTCACCGTATCAACATCGTGGCATTGATCTTCAGCTTGATTGCAGTTCCCGCAATGAGCCGGGCGCAGACGAACTGGGCGGTCTCAGAGGGCGAGACGATCCTCGATTTCAACGCGGCCGAGTTGGGTTCGATCGGGTTGCGCATCCGAACCCTTGGCAGTACGGATCGCCCGGTCAACGTGGGGGGCCACACCCATTTCGGCTTGTCGATCCGGCCCGATTCCTCGCTTGACCTTTCCGAAAACGGCGGCTTTCTCGATGCGCTCGGCGGCGGAGCGATCCTCCATCGCGAGCGGGTGGTCTTCATGCACAATGGTCGGCGTTTCATGTCAGACGGATTCGAGATCAGGCCAGTCGATGGAGTAGAGGGAAACTTCATCGTGGGCGGTCGGCCCGGAGGCCGGGGCGATCACTTACTCGAACTGCATCAGACCAAGATCGCCTTTGACGTGATCAGTCATGCCCTGTTGATCGAGGGCGGCGAACTCACCATCGCCGAGGCCCTGGCCCGAAGGCTGGGCGATCCGAACCTGACCGGCCGCGTCATCGGTTCCTTGATGGTCCGTTCGGGACTGGTTTGGAGCGGCGGTGACGCGCCGACGGATCCGGGCTCGGGCATGAATCCGGGACGGGGTGCCGGGGGCGGTGGTGTGCAGCGTGGCGGAAACAACGGCACTGTCTGCGGCTTGCCGGTCGGCCCGGACGTCATCGTCGGCAGTCTCATGGATGTGACGAACTATCCCAGCCTCAGCGGAATCGAAGCCTTCGCCGTCGGCACGACGTCCTGCAACATCGGCGACCAAAATCTATCCTGGGTTTCCGGGTCGAATCAGCACCCGGTCATCGGCCAGACCATGTATCGACTGAAAAACAACCGTATCACGCAGATCGGACAGAGCTGGCTGAAGCATGGCTTTTTCGCGTTGACGGAAAACGCCTGCGGCTGCGGCTGCAACGGCCAGGGCGGCAGTTCTCTCGGCGTCGGCTGTTCAGACCCTTATTGTTGTGGCCTTAACGGCCAGCAGGGTGGTCTGGGACCGAAATCGGAGGTCAACCCCTTCACCGGTTTCTTCCCCTATCCCTGGATCAATCGCGGCAATCAGGGCGACACCGGTGATTTTGTTTACAAGCGTCTTCAAGTTCGGATTTCCGATCTCGATCCGGCTCAGGATGGCGGGGGGCAATATTTCGTCGAAGGCCATTACATCGCCCCGGATGACGCGACGGCGGGCAATGGAAACAACAATGCTTCCTATCGGCCGATCAACGTCACCGGCAGCGGGACCGCGTGGTCCATCAGCCTGGCGGGCACGACCGCGCGTGAGCAGCCGGCGATTCGCGCCTGGAAAGACAACGATCCTACCGTGGGCCTGAACAGCATTCAGGTGCCCAATAATGACGGTATTTTCTGGCTCGCCGTCAAGGTGACGGACACCGGTGGCGGTGTCTGGCACTATGAATATGCCCTTCAAAATCTCAACTCGGATCGATCCTGCATGTCCTTTGCCGTGCCCATGGTACCGGGAGCGGTCATTTTCAACGTCGGCTTCCACGATGTGGACTACCACAGCGGCGAACCCTATGACGGGACCGACTGGGCCGCCTCAATCGCGAACAATACCATTACCTGGTCCACCGACGATATCAACACCAATCCCAATGCCAACGCCCTGCGTTGGGGCACCCTCTACAACTTCTGGTTCGACAGCAACGCCGCGCTGGGTTCCGCCCCCGTAACGCTTCAACTCTTCAAACCCGGCACCCCGACCTCGGTGACCGCCGTGAGCAGGGGGCCGACCGGGACTCTCAACAAAATCGCCTGTGGAAACGGTATATTGGATCCCGGAGAAGAGTGCGATGACGGAAACAACAATCAGGGCGATGGCTGCTTCAATTGCCTTTTGGAGGCCGCAGCCGGAAACGATAACTGTATTAATGCATTCCCGGTCCCCGAGGGCGTGACCAACTTCTTCACCTATAGCGCGACGACCGACGGCCTTCCCCACGCCGCCGAGGGTTGCACGGTCGGGGGTGACGGCGGCCAGACATACAACGACGTCTGGTTCACCTATGCCCCGGCCTGTGACGGCAATTTAACCGTCAGCACCTGCGGAAGCGTCAACTACAACAGCGATCTGGTCATCTACGATGGGGCCGACTGCGCCAATCCGGTCTTTCTGGCTTGCAATGACGACAACGTGGCCTGCCCGAACGGATCCTCGCAACTGACTGTCCCGGTTGTTACCGGCAATACCTACCTCATCCGCGTCGGCGGCGGGAACGTGGGCGACAGCGGAAATGGCACGATCACCCTGACGAACGATGGCGTCCCCTGCATCCCGGCCGGCGATCCGATCCGCGGTGGGCAGCTCTACGATCACTGGTGGTTCGTCAACGGCGCCCCCGCACCGACAGGCAATCACCCGTTGTATCCGCCTGCCGGTCAGCAAAGCGGCAGCACCACGTTCCGCTGCAAGGAGTGCCATGGCTGGGACTACAAGGGTGCCGCAGGGGCCTATGCAACCGGCCCGCACTTTACGGGCATACCCGGTGTGTTCGGATCGACGATGACGGCCGCGGAAATGTTCGACATCATCAAGCTCGACTCGACGATGGTTCTCAACGGCCACGACTTCGGCAACCTCGGCCTGAGCGATCAGGACATCTCAGATGCGGTTGATTTCCTACAAACACTCTTGATCGACACCGATCTCTATATCGATCCCGCCGCCGCTTTCCTGGGTGATCCGGTCCAGGGTGAGACAAACTACATGTCCGGCGGCCTGATTCCCTGCATCGGCTGTCACGGTCCCGACGGCACCTGGCTCAACTTCGGAACCCCCGAGATGCCCGAATATCTCGGGACCGTCGCCGTGCACAATCCGTGGGAGCTGATGCACAAGGTTCGAGTTGGCCAGCCGGGCTCATCGATGCCGAGCTGGGTCGGCCCGCCCAATATGGGGCCCGTCCAGGGCGTTGCCGATATCGGCCGATACATCCAGACGGCGGCCTTCCCGGTCGACTGTATCGAGGCATTGCCTTGCGACGATTTCAATCCCTGCACATTCGACACCTGCGTGAACGGCGATTGTGTGAACACCCTGATCAGCCCGGACGGCGATATGGACGGCATCAATGGAACCAACGGGGATGACATCCAGATCTTCACGGATGCCATCATCAACGGTGCCACACCCGTACAGCAATGCAGGGGCGACTTCGATGGGCTTAACGGTCTGGATACCGGCGATATCCCGGGCATGGTCAACGCGCTGCTGATCGCTCCGTAGGACGGATCATGTGATCCATCTGTCGTGAGACGGGTAACATCTCCTGGCCGAATGCGCATTGGGTGGCATGCCCAAGCCATTTGCGGTGAGCCGCCCAGGGTGCCGACCTGTTTTTCTGACGGGTTTCACCCCCGGCGATCGTCATTCATATCATAGAACGTGATAATCATGGAGCGTGAAATCGGACACCGAGATGTGCGATTTTCGTTTCACCGCCAACACTTAGCCCCCTTTTCTCACAAGATAATTGATTCAGAGCCACGTTTATCAGA
>CAYXGR010000291.1:0-4479 GCA_964464525.1 uncultured Planctomycetaceae bacterium | reverse complement strand
TGCCAAGGCACGATCCTGGCAGGACCGTACCTTGACAGTGCCACCCTCCAATACCAGGCATCAGGATCAGCTTAGTTCGTGTTGAACTGGCACGTGACCGTGGACGAATTCGTGGCGATCGCGTTACCGGCAGAGTCCTCGCAGGTCGCGCTGATGACGTTCTCTTGCTCGCCAAGAATGATCGCACAACGTATCCCCGCATACTCGGTACCGTCGCTGTCGCGTACGTTGAAGGTGCCGTAGATCTCAGGGAAGTGTTTCTGGACGTCATCGTTTCGGAACACCCCCGTGCTCCCGGGCATCAGCGTGATCGTCGTGCCGTCGTCGCAACTCGCCGAGATATCCTGCGTGATCGTAAAGGCGGCGTAGGCGCTCGTGCTGGTGTTGTCGTCCTCGCAGTCGTCCGCCGCGGTCACGGTCACCGACGCGGCCTTGGGTCCGTAGGTGCCGGCCGTGATGGACGCGCTCATCTCAATCCCCGCCGACCCGCTGTTCTGGTTCTGAAAGTCCGAGCAGGTGCTGGACACGCCCGAGGCGGGGACCACCGCAGCGGATTGCGTGTTGCCGCCACCCGAAAACGCGGCCGCGATCGCGGCTCCGATGTCCTGAAGCCCGCCGCCGGACCCGGTGCCCGTGAGACCCGTAATAAAAGACGACAGGGTGGTACAACCCAGCCCCAGCAGACCGACCATGATGACACACATGCCGACACGGGTGTTGATACGCATCTTTTCGCTCCCTATCTGTATTATTGAACCCTGAATCGAGGCGTCCCTCATGCGCCCCACCGATCCATCGTCGGGAGCAACGGGGTTGATGAGCTAAACCCACACCGGTGTCCGGATGTCGACAATATGGGATCTGGACACGGTATCGGGCGTCAACCTGCAAATCATGGATGACGAGAGTATTTTGGACCGGAGCATTCGGATTGGAGATTGCGCTATTGCGATGGACGGGGGGACGACACGCGGGGCCAACACGTGATTGGCCCGAAGTGCGCTTGGCCGACGAATTCGAGGAACCGGCGTAGTCGGGCTACCCGCTGCAAGATCCAGCTTTAAAGACCAATGCAAAACCACTGCAACATTGCGCCAAAATGGGCACAAAAAAACAGGGACTCACGAATGTAAGCCCCTGTCACACATGAACTAGCGGGGACTGGACTCGAACCAGTGACCTCCGGGTTATGAGCCCAGTCGGTTCACATGTCACAAGCCCCGCCATGTCCGTAAGTTACAGAAAGCACAACACCTTAGGGACACCAACACAGCTCTGCATGTTGAGCATGCTGAGCATGTTGCGCGCGTTTCTAGTTACAAATTGGTGACACGTCAAGGGGGTAGTTGGCGCGTTTCCGATTCTCTGTTGCTCGCTGGTCTACAAGCGCGCCACGGTGACTTGCCCCCTTCCTTCACCAATGCCATTGGTCGAGCGAATCCCAGGGCAAGACCTCGACATCGGTCCGTTTCTGACCGGCTTGGCCACCAAACACCACGACGCGACGTCCTGGAGCCTCGCCCCCAAGAACTTCCGCGGCCCGCCGGCCCGCATTCACCAATTCTGTTGTGGCTGTCTGGCTGGACTTTGCTTCCACCAGAGTGAGTTTCCGTCCTTCCTCGATGACAATGTCGGATTCAAGCCCCTGTCGATCACGGTAGAAATACAGACCGCCGTGTTCCCCTCGATTAAATCGGTGCTTGAGTATCTCCGACAACACCCACGATTCGAAGATCGCTCCACGCAACGGGTGCAGACGGAGCTGCGATGGATCGCGAATTCCAAGTAACCAGCAGACCAGGCCAGTGTCGTAAAAGTGGAGTTTCGGCGTCTTGACTAGGCGCTTGCCGATGTTTCCGAAGTAGGGCTGCAGCCGAAACGCCACAAACGTCGTTTCCAGGATCGACAACCAGGCCTTTGCGGTCGGTTGCGAGATTCCCGCGTCCATCGCCAACGAAGAGAGATTCAAAAGTTGCGCCGTCCGGCTCGCACAAAGTTGCACGAAACGCTGGAAGGTGGCAAGATCGCCGACGTTCGAAACCAAACGAACATCTCGCTCCACGTAGGTTTGGACATAGGAACCGAGCCATTCGCTCGGCGCGAGGCGCTGGTCGAGGATGCGTGGGTAACCGCCAGTGAACAGCGTCTCATCCAGCGATTCCGGGGGTAGCCTGAAGCGGCGTGCTTCAGGACGCGATAGGGGTAGCAGGTGAAGGACGGCGGTGCGACCGGCCAGCGACTGGCTGACAGACTCCATCATGGTCAGGCTCTGCGAGCCCGTGAGGATCCAGCGCCCATGCCGTGGATTGTCATCGATCAGACCCTGTAGGTAGGAAGTCAGTTCGGGCACACGTTGGATTTCGTCGATAATCGCCCCATGATCGAACTGGGCCAAGAATCCGCGAGGGTCTTTCGCGGCGAAGGCCCGAACGTCCGGGGCCTCCAGGTTTGCGTAGGGATGCCTGGGAAAGACCATGCGGCATAAAGTGGACTTGCCACTCTGGCGCGGACCGGTCAAGGTGACCGCTGGGCATCGCTTCGCTATCGCACGGAGTTTTGGGGCCAAGTCGCGATCTATCATCGTCAAGCAGCATAACGGCTCTGCTGGCTAATTCAAGATCGTAATTTGAATTAGCCGAAGTTGCCGATAATGATCGCGCTGGTCCATTCAGCGGGGGTCCAGAATGTTGATCATCTCCCGTTTCGTCTTCGAGGAAGCGTCAGGTTGGCAGGATGTGCTTGTTCAAGACGGGTGTGCTCATCGCGAGCGCGGTCCCGAGCTGCTCAAGACGGGCTTGCTAGACGATGATACGGATCGTCCACAGCAGTCTCAGGTGATCCAATATCAGTCAACTGTAGCGTTCGGCTAGTGAGGCTGCGATACTGGATCAAGCCGCGGCACGATAGTAATGCCGAAGGAGCCCGCCCAGGAATCGCTTGCAGCGGACGTCGCCTGCGTCATCGGGGCAATCGCCGAGTCGTGCCGCAACTGCGATGCATCCTTGCTCGACGGCGGCGACCGGGAGCGGCCGGTTTCCCAGGCCCTGATGCGGACGATGACGGTTGTGAAAGTGGACGTACTCGTCGAGGATGTGGTTGAGATGTCCAAGGCCGAAGCAAACGAAGTGATTGAGACACTCACGTTTCAGCGAGGATACCCATGCTTCCGAAAAAGCGTTTGCGTTCGGCGCTCTCACCGGCGTCTTGACGATCCGTGTGTCCATGTCGCGGAATAGCTGATCGAACGCCGTGGTGAACTTGGTGTCGCGGTCGCGTAGCAGAAACCGCGCCTCGATTCCCTGCTCGTCGAACCAGATCTGCACGTTGCGAGCCTGCTGCATCACCCATCGTTCGTTGGGATGATAGGTGGCCGGACAGAGGAAGACCTTCCGCGTTCCCAGATGGATGAAGAAGAGGCAGTAGGCCGTCTTGATGCCCAGGGGAATGATCACGCTCTTGGTGAAGAAGTCACATGCTACGAGTGTGTTCATGTGCAGGCGAAGGAACTTGCGCCACGGCGTTTCGGCGCCCATGCCGTGCCCACAAACCGGTCGTGGGAATAGTCCCTCATCATGCAAGATGCGCCGAATCGTCGACCGGCCGACCGGGAGATGGAGCTTGGCCAACTCTCCGACGATTCGCCGATAGCCCCAACCGATGTTCTCTCTGGCAAACCGGACGATGAGCCGTCGCCGCACAGTGCCGATCCGCGGACGCCCCACACGTCGGACCTTCCTGCCATTCCGCCCCTCTCGAATCCAGCGCCGATAGGTCTGATGCGTGACGATTCCGAGGACGCCCTTGACGTCGTGCCCGAGTTCGCCTCCGATGCGTATCAGGTGGGCTCGGTCTTCGGGGCTCAGGACAACTCGGTTCCGTTCGAGCTTGCGGCGGAGCATGTCGACCTGGGCATAAAGGAACCGGATCTGGGCATCTCGGCGGGCCTGGAAGCCCTCGCGAAGGAGATGAAGAAGGACGTGGAATAGTCGCGTCATGAGGATGAGATCCTGTTTTCGAAAGGACATTTCCGCAGTGATAAGGGGTGATCGACATTTTGGACCCCCGCTCAGCGGGCGGCAAGCAAAGGGTTCAAGGTCGGCCGCTCATTCTCGCCGGTCTGAGCTTCGGCACCAGCATCGTTCCATCAAGACGAGCCTTGACATCGCCCGACGAGTGTGGCGTAATTGTGGCGTAGACGCGTGCTATATGTGCAACATGTTCAACATGTGGAGCTAAGCCAATACGGGCGTAACTTCTTGCGCCTTCTGTAACTTACTGTCATTTCAGGCGTTCCGGCAATCGAGCCAGGAGATTACCTTCCGGGCTCATAACCCGGAGGCGGCGTGGCAACGCAAGACCCGGACCTGGTTCGTGGTCTTGACGTGACCGGCAAGAAGTACCGCGTGTTCAACTATCATAAGAACACGGTCAACAGCTTTCTGGAGATTCTCGGTGCGGCGGGACTGTCCCATCCAGACG
>CAYXGR010000290.1:0-4487 GCA_964464525.1 uncultured Planctomycetaceae bacterium | reverse complement strand
GGTCTAAGTCTGAACGGCTATTCCACCGGCTCGATCGTGACGGTCAGTTGCCGAGATTGGAACTGCTCCACGTACAGCTCGGCCCGCTCCTTGTGGATCACGAGAAGGAGCGAGCAGCCGGTGCGATCGGCCTCTTCCATCCGTTCCTCTGCATCCTGCTTGTTCAGCGGCGTGAGCATGACGATCGTCTCCACGACGTCGTCCATGTCGCTGATGTCGTCGTTGTGGAGGATGACCTTGAACAGCGGCATGTGGCGCGGCTTCGCCTGTTCCGGCAGGGTGGATGTCAAAACCTTCGTTTCCGGAATCGCGTCGTTCTGATTGTCATCATGAATCGACATCATTGCATTCCTCGTGTTTGTACACGCCCGAGATCGGTGCGAGTGTAATAGCGTATTCGAGAAGTTGTTTCTTAATCAGAGCCGCGACCGTAAGGGAGCGGTTCTCTCACAAGTCAAAGAACCCCATCCCCATTTGAGCGCCGACCGCTTCCTCACGGTCGCGGCTCTGATCAGCGCGGCTCTGATCAACCACGCACTCCTCAGTATAGTCCGCCGGTTTCGATCCTCGCAACACCTCCGAACGGTACCCTTCAATCAGCACCAAGGGTATAATCGCCAACCGACACGGTGCATCTCGATACAGCCGGAGACCCGGACGGTTCCCCCGCTTACACCCCGACCCGGTTCCCGATGCCCGAAACGCCGAAACCCGGAGCCGGCCCCATGGCGGATGCCCCCCCCGCACAACCCGTCAAGAAAGCGAACGAGCCACTCCTCGATCCCGACTTCATGACCCGGCTCGAGCAGTTGGAGATCGTCTCCCGAAAGATCCACGCCAGCCGCCAGAAGGGTGAACGAAAATCCCGTCGCCGGGGCGAATCCGCCGAGTTCGCCGACTATCGCAACTACGTCATCGGCGACGACCTCCGGCACATCGACTGGAACATCTACGCCCGGCTCGACCGGCTCTTTCTCAAGCTCTTCCTGGAGGAGGAAGATCTGAACGTCTCGGTCCTGCTCGATGTCTCCGGGTCGATGGATTCGGGCGAGCCCTCCAAGTCACTCTTCGCCCGGCGTGTCGCGGCGGCGATGGCCTACATCGCCCTCTGCAACTACGACCGCGTAACCCTCTGCGCCTACAACGATCGAATCCGCGAATACCGCCAGGGCCTTCGCGGTCGGCGCATGCTGCCGCAGGTCGTCAAGTTCCTGGAAGATGTGACGATCGACGGTCGAAGCCACTTCGGAGCCGTCGGCAAGCAGTTCGCCATGCGCCAGACGCAAAAGGGCGTCGTATTGGTGCTCTCGGATTTCCTGGACAAGGGCGGCTTCGAGGAGGGCTTCCGCTACCTGCTCGGCCGGCAGATGGACATCTACGCCATCCAGATTCTCAGCCCGCAGGAGGTCGAGCCGGACCTCACGGGCGATTTGAAGCTGGTCGACGTCGAGGACGAGGACGTCGCCGAGATCACCGTCAGCAAGCTGCTGCTCGACAAGTACAAGGCCAACCTCCAGGCCTACTGCGAATCGATCCGCACCTACTGCACCCGGCGGGGGATTTCCTACTACCTCGCCCTGACGAAGAATCCATTTGAGTCTCTGGTCCTGAATTACCTCCGGCAGCGGGGGCTGGTGCGATGAAGTTCCTCTCCTGGCAGACGGCGGTACTGGCTGCGGCGATCGCCGTCCCGCTGCTGCTGTTACTCTACTTCCTCAAACTTCGCCGACAGGAGCGCCAAGTCTCCTCAACACTCCTGTGGAAGAAGGCCGTACAGGATCTTCAAGTCAACGCCCCGTTCCAGAAGCTCCGCAAAAACCTCCTCCTGTTCCTGCAATTGCTGATCCTCGCCGCCGTGTTGTTCGGCCTGTCCGATCCCATCGCCAATTTCGTCAAGCCGCGCGAGCGAAACATCGTCGTACTGATCGACCGGTCAGGCTCCATGAACACGATCGAGGCCGACGGCCGCACCCGCCTCGAACACGCCAAGGCCGCCGCGATCGACTTCCTCGACAGCCTCAAGGGCGAGGCCAAGGCCATGGTCATCGGCTTCGCCGATCGGGCGAACGTCGTCAGCAGCTTCACCGCCGATCTCCGCCGGTTGAAGCGGGGTATCGAGGACATCGAGCCAACCGACGGCCCAAGCCGGATCGGCGAGGCCCTCCAACTCGCCGTGGCCTATTCATCGAACTTCGCCGCCGGCGTGGGAGATACGACCTTCGTGCCCGACGCTCAAATCGAATCGGCCGACATCGAACTCTTCAGCGACGGTCGCATCACCGACGCCGACGAGGAATACGTCACCCGAGGCAACCTGACCTATCGCCGCGTCGGACAAGTCACCGACAACGCCGGCTTTGTCGCCTTCAACATTCGCCGCAACATCGAACGGCCGGGTTTCGTTTCCGTATTCGTCCAGGCCCAGAACTTCGGGCCCAATCCGATCAAGTCTGACGTGTCGCTGCTTCTCGACGGACGCCTTCTCGCAATCGAGGAGGTCTCGCTCGGCCCGGTCTCGGCGGCGACGACCCGGCCCGCGGATCTGTCGGCTACGCCCGATGCGAGCGCCGTCCCGTCGAGCCGCAACGTCATCTTTGAAATCCAGCACGAGACCGGCGGCACCATCGAGGTCAAGCTCCATCGCGAAGACGATCTCCCGCTGGACAACGTGGTCACCGCCCCGCTCGATCCGCCCCGCTCGATCCGCGTGCTCGCCGTTTCGAACCGGCGCGAGGTGCGGTTCTTCATGCAGCGCGCATTTAAGAAGGGCCTGGAGATCGACGACTTCACGATGATGACCGCCACGGAGTTCGAGGAGGCCGACGAAGACGACCTCGCCGTCGAGGGCCGATCGGCCTTCGACCTGGTCGTCTTCGACAAGCACGACACCGATCGGCTCTGGCCGGGCAACTATCTCTTCTTCGGAGGGCTACCCAAAATCGAGGGGGTGTCTCGCGGGGAGGTTATCGACGAACAGATATTTGTCAGTTGGCGGGAATCACACCCACTGCTGCGCTACGTCATGCTCGACAACGTCTTCACGTTGAAGTGGAAACGTCTATCGCTCCCCAGCCACGCCCTGAAGCTCATCGAGGGCGAAGACTCGACCGTCATGGCCATGATCACCGATCCCGGCCACCGCTACGTCGTCACCGCGTTCGACCTGTTGGAATCCGACTTTCGCCTGCGACGGGCCTTCATCATCTTCCTCCAAAACGCCGTCACTTATCTGGCTGCGGGCGGTCTCACCGAAAGCGGCCGCCTGATCACCCCGGGCGAGACGATCGCGATTCAGGTACCCCCCGGCGCCGAGGAGGTCCGCTTCACCCGCCCTGACGGCACGACCGATGACATCGACGTCCACGACCGCAACACGGTCACCTATGCCCGAACCCACCTGTGCGGCCGCTACCAGGCCGTGTTCGACGATGCCGCCAAGACGACGGAAAGCTACGCCGTCAACATCCTCGACCCCACCGAATCGCTGATCGCCCCAAACGAGGCCCTGTCGATCGGAGCCGAGCATGTTGCAACCGAGACAACCGAAATCAAGGCCAACGAATCGTTGTGGCCCTACGCGGCGGCGGCGGCGCTGGCGATTCTCCTGCTGGAATGGTGGATCTACAATCGCAGAGTGATGATTTGATGGACAATATCAGATTTCAAATCTGAAATATCAAATCTGAAATATCAAATTGACGCGGGGAGCATCGGCGTCCCGCCGGTGCGTTGTAGTTGTAGTTGTCGTTTTTGTCGTTGTTAATCGACCGGGGGCACACCGGCGTCCCGCCGATCTCAAAATGAGCGGCCGAAGGCCGCGCTGTGGCACCGGTTTCCAACCGGTGCATATCATGGGTTCCATCCTGTGGTCACGCTTGCAAACCTTCGCTACCCTTTCCGGCCTCCCATTCACAAAAGCAGGTCTCGATCAACTCCAACGGCAGGCCAACCACATTCGAATAACTCCCCTCGACGTTCTCGACAAAATCATCCCCGACATCCTGAATGCCATAGGCCCCGGCCTTACTCTTCCATAGATCGGTGTCGAGATAGGACTCGATCTCATCGGCCCCAAGCCGACGAACGCGGACGCGGCTGATCGCGTGTCGAAGCATCCGCCGAGAAGTCGCGGGGGAAAACAGGGCAACCCCCGTGATCACCTCATGATCCGTATCCGACAGCCGTTGGAGGATTCGACGAGCGTCTTCGCGATCGGCGGGCTTGCCGATGATCTCGCCGTCGAGTGCCGCTATCGTGTCGGCGGAAAGGATCGTCTCGCCGGCGTGCGCGGCGGCAACGCTGCTCGCCTTGAACCACGCGAGCGATTCGGCATGCACTTCCGGCGAAACATGGGGCCGCCGCGTCTCGGGTTCCTCCATTGGCGGCTCGGTCATCGTAAAGGTGTACCCCGCCTCGCGCAGCAGTTCCCGGCGGCGAGGACTCATCGACGCAAGGAGCAGCGGTCGAGGTTGAACGGGTGCGGACAT
>CAYXGR010000289.1:0-4551 GCA_964464525.1 uncultured Planctomycetaceae bacterium | reverse complement strand
GTTCGTACCGGTTGGAAACCGGTGCCACAGAAGAAGCGGAAGAAGCTGCGGATCTGAGCTGTCATCGATTCGGAGCCTTGCCCACCACTGAGGGAATGAAAGCGACTTGGGACGATCACGGCAAAAACTCGGCGTCTGGCTGGTTGGGGCGACCGGCAACGTGGCGACCACGGTGGCGGTGGGGCTGGCGGCCCTGCGGAAGGGGCTTGGACCGCCGATCGGTCTGATCAGCGAACAGCCCCCCTGCAATGCACTCAACCTTGCGCCGCTGTCCGGGATGGTCCTTGGGGGTCATGAAATCGGCCGGCGGAGTGTCGTGGCATCGGCCGAGTCGCTTCGTCGCGACAGTCGAATTTTTGATGAGGCCCTCCTCCGGGCAGTTCGGCCTGCGCTGAACGATTACCAAAAAAACATTCGGCCGGGCACGGCGGTACGGTGCGGTACAGCGATCGATCGACTTGCGACCCGGCCCATCACGCGGCGAAAGGAATCCGCCCGCCGCATCATCGATCGGCTGCGTCGGGACCTGCGGTCGTTTACTCGCCGCAATGGTCTTCACCGTGTGGTTGTGATCCATCTTGCCTCGACCGAACCGCTGTTCAAGATGGGCCGCGCGCACCGCGATTGGAATGCTCTGAACAAGGCTCTGAACCGGCGTCATTCCCCATTGCCGGCGAGCAGTCTGTACGCCATCGCGGCGATCGAGGAGGGGATGCCGTTCATCAATTTCACGCCATCGCTCGGGGCCGATGTGCCGGCCATCCTGGAACTGGCGGATCAGGGGGGGGTGCCGATTGCCGGTTCGGACGGGAAGACGGGGGAGACACTGCTGAAGACGGTGCTGGCGCCGATGTTTCGCGATCGGCACCTTCGGATCGAAAGCTGGGTGGGTCATAACATCCTGGGCAACAGCGACGGCCGTGTATTGGATGCGTCGGCGAACAAGGCGTCGAAGCTGGGTACGAAGGATCGCGTTGTCGCTGCCTTGGTGGGCTATAAGCCGGAGACTCATACGTCGATCGAATATGTCGCGTCGTTGAATGACTGGAAAACGGCATGGGACCATGTTCAGTTTACGGGTTTTTTAGGCACGAAGATGACGCTTCAATTTGTCTGGCAGGGATGTGATTCGATCCTGGCTGCACCGCTGGTCATTGATCTCGCTCGCCTTGCTGACGCGCATGCGGAGCGGGGCGGCAGCGGTGTGATGAGGCATCTGGCCTGCTTCTTCAAGTCGCCGATGGGTGTCTCGGAACAGGGCTTCGCACGACAGGTGGAGATGCTGCATCGGTATGTATCAGACGCCTGCAAGCCACGAAAGAGCCGCCGGTGAACCCCTGCCTGGCCTACAGTTCCAATGCGTACATGAAATTTGAGATCGACGCGGCGCTTGCGCGCATCGCCGGTCTTGGCTATGGCGGCGTGGAGCTCATGGCCGACGCGCCGCACCTGTGGCCCGCCGACACGAACCGTGCGAAAATAGATGCCGTCTGCCGTGCGTTGGACGCGAATGGACTGACTATCTCCAACATCAATGCCTTCATGATGAACAAGATCGGCGATGCCCGGCAGCCCTACTGGCATCCTAGCTGGATCGAGCCCGATCGCGACTATCGGCGGGTTCGCATCGACCACACTCGGGCGGCGTTGACGCTGGCACGGCAGCTCGGCGCGCCGTGCATCACAACGGAGCCGGGCGGACCGGTGGAGGGAGCCCTCCCCTATTCCAAGGCGATGGATCTGTTCGTGGAGGGGCTGAAGCCGATCGTCGAACATGCCGAACGCGAGGATGTGGTGTTGCTCGTCGAACCCGAGCCGGGACTGCTGATCGAGCGATTCGATCAATATCTCGAACTGCGTGATCGGATAGATTCTCCATTCCTGGGATTGAACTTTGACATCGGTCACGCATATTGCGTGGGAGAGGATCCCGCCGAGTGGATCCCGAAGATGGCGGAGCATACGCGGCACTATCACGTTGAAGACATCGCCGCATCTCGGATCCATCACCATCTTGTGCCCGGCACCGGCGCGATCGACTTTGCCGCCGTGCTCCGGGCGATTCAGGGCACCGGCTATAATGGTTGGATCACCGTCGAGTTGTATCCGTTCACGGACGATCCGGATGCCGCCGGTCGCGTCGCCAAACGGTATCTTGAGAACATCGCCGCGTGTCTATGACACGATTCGCATCATGAGCAAAATCAGGGCCTATTTCGAACTCGTTCGCCTGCCCAATGCCTTCACCGCGATGGCGGATATTCTTGCGGGGTTCTGGCTCGTCCGGGGCGCGTTGGAATGGTCCTGGCAGTTGGCCGCCCTCGTAACGGCATCGGCGACGCTCTACGCAGCCGGGATCGTGTTCAACGACCTCCGCGATATCGAGATTGACCGGGGGGAACGACCGCACAGGCCCCTGCCATCCGGGCGAATAGAAAGACGCCATGCGCTTCGGCTCGCCGTCGCCCTGTCGATTCTTGGCGTCACGCTTGCGACAATCGCGGGCTTCATCGGCGATGGCATCGTCGACGGCACAACCGGCGTGCCTGTGGAATACCGCCCCTGTCTTGTGGCTGTCGGACTGCTTGCCGCGATCCTGGCGTATGACTTTGTGTTCAAAGGCACGTCGCTCGGGCCGGTGTCGATGGGGCTGTGTCGCGGATTGAATCTGCTGATGGCCATGTCGGTCGGCTGGATGTTTCAATTGGATCTGGGCTTGCTGGTGATCATCGCGCTCGTTCATTACACCGCATCGCTGACTTATTTTGGATTCGAGGAGGCCCGTCGGAGTCCCCGTTTTCGGCTTGTGACCGGGGGCTTCGGGATCATCTCGGCGATTCTGCTGCTCGGTGTGTTTGCCGTACGAAACGAATCGGGGGCCGACATGACTCTGATCCTGTGGTTCACGTTTCTGGTTCACCTCGCGCGGGTGGCCACGCGCACAACGCGGAACCCATCCGCCGGACAGGTACAATATGCGATGAAAACTTTTATCCTGGGGTTCATCGTGTTTGACGGAATCGTGGCGAGCGCCTCCGCTGGTTGGGTGGCGGGAGCCCTTGTGCTGGCGCTGCTGGCGCCGAGCCTGCTGCTGGGTAGGTGGATATACTCTACATAAATCAAATTGCGCGAATGGGCGGACTCGATCCGAGCGCTCCCGGCGAGCATGAGGCACAAGCAGGGGAATCTTCATGGGTAAACCGTCGGTCCTCGGACCCACTCGCTGGCGCTCGGGGCTCGGTTGGATACACTTTCCTGGGTGATCGAGGGATACATTCCATGATCCGCATGCTCAACAGATGGTTCAGATGACCCATCTTACGCATGATTCACTACGCATGATTCACGAGTCGTGGAGGCTGTCATAGACCTATGAGACTTGGCTATAACACCAATGGGTTTGCCCACCATCGTCTCGCTGACGTGATTGAGGTGCTTGCCGATATCGGCTATTCATCCGTTGCGATCTCGCTCGATCATCATGTGTTGAATCCGTATTCCGACACAATTCGAAGCGAAACCCGGGCGATCCAATCGCAGCTTCGATCGCTCAACATGCGTTGCGTGATCGAGACCGGGGCGCGGTTCCTGCTCGATTCTCGACGCCGACACTGGCCGACGCTGCTGACCGCGAACCGCGAAGACCGGTCGCGTCGGATTGATTTCCTGCAACGGGCGATGGAGATTGGCTCGACATTGGAAGCCGATGCAATCAGTTTTTGGTCCGGACCGCGCGATCCGAAACTCTCCGACGAGGAATCCTGGTCGTTGCTGATTGACGCGTGTGGCGAACTGCTGGAGACGGCATCGTCTCAGGGTGTGCGGCTGGCCTTCGAGCCGGAGCCGGGCATGTTCATCGAAACCATGAGTCACTATCAGCGGCTGGCCGATACGCTCGATCATCGGCGATTCGGTCTCACGCTTGATGTCGGACATGTTCACTGTCTGGGGGATGGGCTTCCTGCCGATCGCATTCGTGAGTTTGCGGATGATCTGTGGAACGTGCATATCGAAGATATGGTGAAGGGACGGCACGCGCATCTGATGTTCGGCGAGGGCGAGATGACATTCGAATCCATCTATGAGGCGCTGCAAAAAATCGAATATCGTGGCTCGGTCAACGTGGAACTCAGCCGACACAGCCACGACGCGGTGAATGTGGCGGAGGAAGCATTTCGTTTTCTATCGAGGTTTCATGCCTTGGACGCGTCATGACAGAATGGCCGGGTGTCGGGTGCCATGCTTACACGTCTCGGCCTCATCGAGACGGGTAAGCATGCACGGGTGCCCCGTCCCTTCTCAAAGCAGGGAGCATCGGCGTCCCGCCGGTGCGAAAAGGGTCCATGACTGAATCGGCGATTATCTCTTCCGGCTTCGGCCGCGGGTTTGCCGTTGTAACGCCCTTACAGGGCTGGGTGTTTGTGATCGCGATGACCCCAGGGCGGCGCTTCGCTTTGCCCTGGGCTGACTTGTTGCTGCCCCTACGGGGCGAAAAGTGGCCCTGCTTGCTGCCGGGTGGCCGCACGGACTGGAAGTCCGTGGCTCGTCAGG
>CAYXGR010000288.1:0-4581 GCA_964464525.1 uncultured Planctomycetaceae bacterium | reverse complement strand
GGACGCACCCGAATGCGAGATCACAGTGAAGCCGAAGATATTCAGAGGCGAAACGAAGTATGAGGTTACCTGGGTCAGCGCGATCGGAGTCGATGCGTCGTGCATCAAGAAGAAAATGAACTCCGCAGCCGCGAAAGCCAAACTGGCACAACATGCGGCGGCGATCCAAGCACTCTGCAGCCGTTCGGATGCTCCGGAGCCGCCAGCTACACCGGAAGAGGCCGTTCCATTCTGATTGTAATCATGGAAAAGGCGACGTTGCGAAGATCGGCGGCAAGAGCGTCGACGTGAAGCACAACGGAAGCGAACTGGCAACAGAGGCTACATCATGACCGCGCCCGTCCCAGACTGGCCAGCCCCCCCAGCGACCTGGCCTCCCGTCCTGACCGCCGTGCAATGCTGCCAATACTTGCACTTAGACGACGGTCGAGGTATCGGCCCGGCGAAGCAAATGCTCAGACATCTTCGGCGAACCCGTGGGCTGAAGTCTTGCGGCCGGATCGGCAAGCATGTCCTGTTCCGCCGAGATGCGGTCGATCGATGGTTGGCCGAGCAGGAGGAAACCGCTGCATAAAAAACAAAACCAGGTTTCTACTTGACGCCCTGACATGTGCAGACATAAGATACCGAGCACTTGAACAACAGGAGACCAATTCTAAATGAATTCTCACCATATACCCCACAGAAGTCGGCAGCATCCGTGAGGACTGCATCGCCCCTGTTGGCGAAAGTACGGCTCCTGTGGGGCTATGCGCGGAGGATTGTCCAATGTCAGAACTCCCCTCGAAAACAGTAAAGGTGTCACGCCGATACCTGGAACCGGTCCCCAGCGGCAAAGACGGGAAACCCATTCCCAAAGGCCTGTGGCCGAAACGTCGCCGGCACAAGTGGATCGTCCGCTGGTACAGCGTCGGCCCGGATGGCAAGACCAGGCGCCCCGGCAAGATGTTTGACTCAAAGGATGAAGCCGAAGAGTTCGCCCGCGAGAAGGCGACCTCCTTCGACAAGGACGAGCACGCCCGGTTCGAGCCGAGAAAAATCACGCTCGGCGAATTCATCGTGGAATACGCCGCCCACCGAATCGGTGCGAAGGGTGGGCTTCGGTATCGATCTGTCGAGACGACCGTACACGCTCTGAAGCGGTTCGCCGACGTCATCGGCAATGACCGGCGACTGGCTTCGATCCGCAAAGGGGACGTGAATCGGTTATTTCGGCACCTGCGAGACACGACGAAGCTCTCACCGAACACCGTCGCGAAGATCCTGCGATCCATCAAGGCGGCTTTTTCCGCCGCTGTGGAAATGGAATATCTCGCCGCGAACCCACTCTTGGGGCTGAAGATCAAATCCTCTGCGGGCGTGATTCGATATGTGAATCGGGCAGAGATCGACGCCATCCTGAAAGTGTGTGGAAAGATGCCTGGCGATGATGCCGTATGGTGGCGGGCGTTCGTGACAACGCTCTACACTGTCGGGCTCAGGTTGGGCGAGGCGACGCACATGACCTGGCGGGATATCGATTTCGAGGCGGGTGAGATCCGGGTGACGGCGAAGCGTTCGACACCTGAAACGCTGGCGTGGGAACCGAAGACCAAGCCATCCCTTCGCAGTATCCCGGCTCCACCCGAGACGATCACCCTCTTGACCGAATTACAGGGGCAGGCACCGGATGGGTTCGCCTATGTGTTCCTGCCCAAGCAGCGGTTCGACGCGCTCCGAGCCGCCGAGGAGGCGGGGACACCCATCGAGGGCATCGTCCCCTTGCGAAGCGCACAGATCGAGTTTTCCAAGATCGTGGCGGCGGCATCCAAGTCGGTCAGATCGCTCGCGGATCGAGATCACAAACCCACTGTTTCGATCCACGACTTGAGACGCTCGGCGATCACAAATTGGGCTGGGCACGTCTCGGCATTCACGACGATGGCCCTCGCCGGGCATTCCACGATCACAACGACTCAGCGGCACTATGCCGCAACAACCGTCAACGAACGGGAACAGGCTCGAAGGGCTGCCTCCGCAGCCGTTAGACACAAAACTGACACAAAACAGTCCGAGGCCGCGGATGCCGCCGCGACCTCGGAAACTCCAAACCGCTATGGCGAATAGAGTTAGGAGAATGCCGAAGGAGGGACTCGAACCCTCACTCCCTTGCGGGAACCGGATTTTGAATCCGGCGCGTCTGCCGATTCCGCCACTTCGGCCACTCGTTCCTCGATGCCTCATCTAATCTATCATCGACCCACACACGCGTAAAGCCAAGCATACCATGACGCAATTCACGACCCTTCGACGCATGTTTCGATGGGTGATACGCACCCGAGTTAGAAATGCATCCATCCCCAATCGGCGGGAAACGCCCGGCCCTTAGCGAAGCAAAAAGTACCACACAGCAATCGAACAGGAAACGAGTGCCAGCAGGATCAGGATGAATCCGCTGATCAAAGAGGAAACCAGGCGAGGTCGGTCGCCGCTGCGGGTAGCGAGCACCACGGTGGCGTCGGCATCATCGGGCGACAGGGCGCGAAGAAGATCGGTGGCCAGCATGTCGGCGGACTGGTACCGATCGTTCGGATCGGACTGAAGGCATTGCACGACGATATCACGAAGACGCGGGGGCCAGTCACGGGGGAGGTCTTCGCCGCGGATGCTCATCGCCTCGCGCTGTTGGCGGATCATGCCGCTCTTGGAAGTTCCCCGGATCAGGCGCTTTCCGGTCAGAGTGTAATAGAGTGTGAGACCGAGCCCGTAGATGTCACTCTGTGGTGTGGCGGATTGCTCACGGGCGACCTCGGGCGATATCCACCCGGGTGTGCCCATCGCGCGGCCGCTGAGCTCGGGAATGTCCGCATCCTCACCGACCACGGCCAAACCGAAATCGGTGACCTTCACGCGGCCATCGGCGTCGATCATGATGTTGCCGGGCTTCACGTCGCGATGAACAATACCCATCGCATGACCCACGGCCAGCGCCCGGGCGGCGTGGGCGATCAGGTAGCACGCCTGATCGGCCGGAAGGGCCCCGCTCTCCTTCACCAATGTTCTGAGCGTAATACCGTGGATCCGTTCCATGGCAAAATAAATAATACCGTCGTCTTCACCGACCTCGTAGATCGTGACGATATTGGGATGCTCCAGCCGGGCGGCGACGCGCGCCTCCTGAAGAAACATGCGATGACCGAGAGACATCTTCGCGGGCACCGATCGGTAGGGCAGGATTTTCAACGCCACGGTTCGTTTCAAATCTGCGTCGACGGCCTCATAGACATAACCCATCGCCCCCTCGCCGAGAACCGCCTTGATCTTGTAACGCCCCATTTGTCGACCGACGAACTCGCTCGGCGGGGGCTTCGGTTTTCGACCGGTCTTGGAAACGATATAGCCGAGGGTAGATGCGTGGTCGGCGGTGGCCAGTGTCGAGGATCCCACCTGAGACCAGGCCGTCGCCGCCTTGCCTAATGCGCCGATGACGCCCTCCACCTCCCGGCGCTCGTCTCGCCAGACGTGACCGCAGTGACGGCATCGGACGCGACGACCGGCCACGACCTCGCGAAGAACGTAGTGGGCCTTGCACCGTGGGCAGACCAGGGGATAGCGGGCATCGGCTGCGGCCGTGTCGTTCCCCCTGTTTTCAGGCTGTTTCGAATCAGGCATCGGGTTATCCGGTGATGGGCCGCCGAGATCGTTCGGCGATCCGAACTCTCAGGACTCGATATTATAGATTGTTTGCGGGCCGACGCCGAGCCGGTACCCTGAGTGTCATGGACCCACCCATCGATCCGCCCGTCGATCCGCCATGTCAGGACAACCTGGAACGCTGGGAGGCGTATGCCCTGGCCTATCTGCAGCCTCATTTTCGTGAGGCCACGCCACAGGCGCTTTCCCGGCCCAGCCTGTTTCTTCGCTCTCCACTGGAGGGCGAGGGAGCGAGTGTCGTGTTCGAGTTTGCCGCCGATCGCACCGGTCGAGAGAGAGAACGATACTTCGTGGTCGTCGGTAAAACGGAGGCGAATTACTATCCGGCCTACGATCTCGATGCCTCTCAGGGGTTCGATCTGCATCTGGGAACGCGGTTCATGCTCGTCATGGGCATCGCCCAAATGGATGGGGAACAGGATGATTCGGTTTCTCCGAATGCGTATGATGCGATGGAGGATGCTCGGCGGATCGTGGGAAAGATCGCGCCGGACGCCGAGATCGACAACCTGAAATTGGCCGCGCTGTTCGACGTCGACGGCGCGCGGCATGCGGTATTGCGGTGCCATATCGGGGGCGAACCGGTCTATGTAATGGGTCGCGACGCGCCGCCGGGTTTTTCGCGAAGGGTGGATCTACCCCCGCAAGTCGTCTATCGGCTGCACATTGGCAACATCTTGCGTACGGAACCGGCGCCACGTGATGAGGAACCGTGACTCAGAAAGAATGAACTTGAGAGATTCCCTCGTGCTACGGGATAATCACACAACTACAGAGCCGGATCACTTGCCACGCTTCCCCCCGAAGCAGAACTACTCGCCACGCTTCGCCCCGAAGGGGCCACAACATGTCAGCCCAGGGCAGAGCGAAGCGCCGCCCTGGGTTATC
>CAYXGR010000287.1:0-4588 GCA_964464525.1 uncultured Planctomycetaceae bacterium | reverse complement strand
ACTGCTTGAAGCAGTGGCACACGCATCCGCACTGCTTGAAGCAGTGGCACACGTGGGAGATTCGAGTTGCGAGTTGCGTGTTGCGTGTTGCGTGCTGCAGTCTAACACCCCATCCGCAGATTTCGGCGTTTCGCTCCCGGCGCGTCGGGAGCGTTTCGGCGTTTTCTTCATCCGCCCCAGCGGCGTGTCTGCCGGCTGGAACGTCCAGCAGATGTAGGCGCTGAAGCCGCCGCCGTTCCCCCGGGCCAGCGACTCGTCCTGCAACTCGCGTAGCAGCCGCAGGTGTTCGAACCGCTCGTCGAGCGTCTCCATGTGGCCAAACATCATCGTGCAGCTTGTCTTCATGCCCAGAACGTGGCACTGCCGCATGACCTCCAGCCACTCGCCCGTCAGCGTCTTGCCCTGACCGATCCGCCGCCGCACCCGGTCCGCCAGGATCTCCCCGCCCCCGCCCGGCACGCTGTCCAGCCCCGCCTCCATGAGCCGGGCCAGCACGTCGTAAATAGACATATCAAAATTCTGATGAAACGCGAAGATCTCCGGCGGGCTGAAGGCGTGAATGTGAACCCCCGGATAGTCCCGCTTGATGAACCGCATCAGATCCAGGTACCACTCGAACGACAGCCCCACCGGCCCATCCTTCGGCGCCAGCCCCCCCTGCATGAGAATCTGCGTCCCGCCGATGGCGACGAGTTCCTCGATCTTTTCGCCGATCTGCTTATAGCTCAGCGTATAACCGTCCGGCAGGTCCGTCCGGCCTGAATTCATCCCCGGCGGATCGGCCTTGAAGTTGCAGAAGATGCATCGTGCCGTGCACCAGTTGGCGTAGTTGATGTTGCGATCAACGACGTAGGTGCGGTAGTCCTCCGGGTGAAGCGCCTCTGTCACCGCCAGCGCACGGCTGCCGAGTTCGTGGATCGACGCGTCGAAATACATCGACCGAAGCTCATCCGTACCCAGTCGCCGCGTTGCTGTGGATGCAACCCCCGTCATGGCAGCAGCCCGGCCTTGGCCGCCATCGCGAAGAACCGATCCATCCCCGCCCGCATCGCATCGGTCAGCCGATACTGGAGCGTTTTAGACAGATAGCGAATCGCCGTCTCCTCCGGCCAGCCGTGCACCGGCGCCGCCTCGACCGCGATCCGCCGCGCATCGGCCTCCCCGCGATCCCGCGCCGCCGACAGTTCCACCGCCAGCGCCGAAAAGTCGCGATCCCGCGCTCCACACCATGCCGCAAACACAAATGGCAGCCCGGTCATATACTTCCACGCCGCCCCCAGATCGACCTCGAACCCGTACCCCGCCGGGGCAGCGTTCACCACCTTGTCCCCGATCAGCAGAACGGCTTCGATTGGGTCCGGCTCCCCCGACATCGGGATCAGTTCCAGATCCTGCCTGTATAGCTCACGCCAGATCAGCCGGGCCAGGATCACCGAGGTGTGCGACTCACCGTCCACGTGGAGCCGACGGATCTCCCCCGCCGGTCGTCGCGAAAACACCCGCACCGTCATTGTCTCCCCGTCGCTGCCGATGCACCCGTCCGAGACCAGCCCCAGTGATTCCCGCGATCGCCAATAGTCCACGACCGGCAGCAGGGCCGCGTCGCATTCCCCTGCCGTCAGCATGGCCCCGAGTGCCGCCGGGACCGCCGGTCGCAGCACCACGTCCTCCCGATCGGTCAGAAACTCGTACAATGGCCGGGCGTTCAGATAGGAAACGACTCCAAGGGTGTAGGTTTGTATTAGTGATTCCGCAACAGTCGAAGTACTCTGTAGGCTCATTGTGTCAATCCCTGCGGCGTGATGTTGGGCCAATCCCTTGCCCACCATTCTTGCTATTATAAGTTCCGTCCGAAAAGCGGCCAATCGCCCCCGCCTGTGTCAATGGTTTCATCGCAACTGAAAACCCGATCTCCGCGGTGCAATCGTGGGCAGGCCCCGATAGTATCAGGTAATGATAAACCCTGCTCGACAGATGACCGGCAGTTGCCTTTCGGATTCACGTCGGGCATGAAACCATCCGAAAAGTCCCTCGCAGAAGGAGACTCCCATGGACGAAACCCTCGTTGACAATAACGAGTTTCAGCTCGGACTGATTACTATCATCTTTCAGTTGATCGACATCTTCAACGGCGTTATCGCCACCCTTTCGCAAAACCTTCTTTCCGGTATTCTGGGTGTTTTTGGCGTTTGACGCCCGGAATCCAACGCTGCATGTAGAGGCATGATCGGATTCTCGAATGTGTCCATTTTGTCCGGTCACTTGAGGTTGACATCGTCTATAATTTGTTTATTTTTAAGTAGTTATATCAATGTCCGCACGAATTGTGGGGCATTTGTTATGGCCCATTTTATCGGTCCTCATAGAGGTGAATCGCGGGTTGCGGTCCACAGAGTGGTGGGACACATGGCATGCTTACCCGTCCCATGAGGCCGGGACGTGTAAGCATGGCACCCGGCACCCGGCAAGTGCTCCATTCGCTATTCGCCCTTCGCTATTCTCCCTATCATCCCCCCTATGCGAATTCTCATCGATCAGGCCCTGCCCGTTGCGGACGACTTGCTTGCCCGGTTTGGAATCGTGGAGTCCTTCGACGGGCGTACCCTGAGCCACGATCGGCTCCATGACGCCGACGTCCTGATCGTCCGGAGCGTGACTTGTGTGGATGAGGACCTCCTGGCCGGCTCGGGGGTTCGATTCGTCGGCTCCCCCACCGCCGGCATCGACCACGTTGACACCGCCTTCCTCACCCGTCGTGGCATCGCCTTTGCTCATGCCCCCGGCTGCAATGCCCGCCCCGTCGCCGAGTATGTCCTGACCGCCATCTGCCTGTTGGCCAACAAAAAGAGGCTCAACCCCTCGGAATTGACCCTTGGCGTCGTCGGTCTCGGTAGCGTCGGCTCAATCGTGGCTGCCTGGGGTCGTGTTCTTGGGCTCACGGTACTGAAGAACGACCCACCCCGGCAGCGCAGCGGCGACTCCGGCCCCTGGACGGACCTCGACGCCCTTCTCTCCCACTCGGATTTCGTCACACTTCATATCCCATTATCGGACACCGGCCCCGATTCCACCCGGGATCTCCTGGATGCCCCTCGCCTTGCCCGGATGAAGCCCGGGGCCGTGTTTATCAACACCGCCCGGGGGGACGTGGTCCGAGAAGCCGACCTGCTCGCGGCCGTGAACGCCGAATGCCCCATCACTGCGATCCTCGACGTCTGGCAAAATGAGCCTCGGATCAATCCCGATCTGGTTACGCGCGTCGAGATCGCCACCCCCCATATTGCCGGCACCTCCGTCGAGGCCCGCCGTCGCGGGATGGCGACGATTGTCAACGCGCTGGGTGAATGGGCCGGCACCGCCCCGGAACCCCCGGCCGCCGATCCCGACGGCGGCAAGCCCGTGCCCCAATCCACACAATCAGCCCCTGTTTACAGGGGTTTTCAGGACCTTGCCCCCGTCGCGGACGCGATGGGCTCCGCCTGCGGACTTGCCAAAATAGACACGGACCTCCGCGCCTCCCTCAACAGGCCCGACGCCGCCCGTCTTTTCGACGCCCTCCGGGCCGCCGCGGCCGGTCGCCGCGAATTTACCGCCCACACCCTTGATCGGACGTCCTTCAGTCCGGCAGCCTGTGAATTCCTGACAGCCGTCGGATTTCGCATCTCCCCGGAGAATTGACGAGCGTCGTCCCGGCGTCGTAGCGTCCCGTACAGAACGGCACCCCCTCCCCCGGGGTGCATCCCGATGAATCGCCGTATACTCTGTAGGAGCCCCAGAAAACTTAAATATGCGGACCTCCGCCCCTGACAGCTTAAAAAATGGGACAAATGTTCTCGTATCCGATACCGAAATTGGCCTTAAATTGCTGTTATGAAGGCAGTTATAATTATTTTACCAAATTTAAACTTTTTCCTGCAAGCCCTTGAAATCCACAACCAAAATCTGGTATCATCAGCATCAGCTTGGAGGTGCCAAAGTGGTAACCCCCGAGTGGTGAGGCGTACAGAGTGCGGGTAGCCCGCTTCCGTATAGCCACACCGCACGGTCTTTGAGGTTCGCGAGCAGTTCCTTGCGGGCAGACCGGTTGAAGCTGTTGGGCATGGGCTTTTGCAAGAGGCCCCGTTCCCAGTGGCATATCGAAGCCCTTTCGGTTTGCAAGAGACCGAAAAAGACTGCGATATAGACCGAGTCGGCGGGTAAGAGCGGTTGCGAGCCGAGTCGTGCAGGAGCGGGATTTACGGCAGGGTTAAGAATCGTTTCCGGTTATTCTTAGTTTCCTGCGGTTTGATCCGCCCCCCTCATCGCGGTCAGGTTGACGGCGATGACTTCGGCACCAGGCTTGTGGCCCGGTCGGCGAAGTAAAACATGAGGCAGCTAACAGGTTTCCCTGAGACCCGGTAAGTCCGAGGGAGACCGAATCGGAAGTTCGGCTGTGCAAACGGCCCGCTCCCGAGAAATTTTAATCAAACGTGTCTTCGCCCAAGCCCAACCGGCAGGTGAAGACGAGGAGTTAAACAATGAAAAAGGCATTAATCCTTTGTGCGACGCTGGCAGTCGTCCTCATGGCCAACTCGGCCATGGCACAGCT
>CAYXGR010000286.1:0-4591 GCA_964464525.1 uncultured Planctomycetaceae bacterium | reverse complement strand
ATGCCGACATCGCCATCACCACCATGCACACCGACGTCGGCCAGCTCATCGGCACGTTGCACTACATGAGCCCCGAGCAGTGCGCCGCCGATCCGAACGACCTCGACACCCGCAGCGACGTCTATTCGCTAGGCGTCGTGCTCTACGAGTTACTCTGCGGCCGCCTGCCCTACGACATCGGCCACGCCACGATCCAGTCCGCCGCCCGAACCATCTGCGAGACCCCGCCCGAACGGCCGAGTACGATCGACCGGCGGCTCCGTGGCGATGTCGAGACCATCGCCCTCAAGGCCCTGGAAAAGGATCGGTCTCGGCGGTACCAGTCTGCGGCTGAACTAGTAAACGACATTCGTAATCACCTGAAGGGCGAACCCATCACCGCCAGCCCGCCGACAGCATGGACTCGCGCCACCCGCTGGATCACCCGCCACCCCATCGCCGCAACAACGGCGGCCTGTCTCACCATCGCCGTTCTGACTATTATCGCGACAAAAAATTATGTCTGGTGGAATTACGAGCGCCCCCACGAGATCGCCCGCTACCAAAGCGGGTTATATGTGGACAGTCACGATCGCGGTGCGTGTGATGAAGCCAGGCTCCTCGCTGTCAGCGGTAATATCCTGCACGCTTGGGGCGGTGCAACGAACTCAATTGCCTTCGCGGAACTGGTCGATCGACCTACGGAATTCGGCGGCGGGAAGCTGGCCCTGATCGGCTACAACGAATCCCACACGGGTTCCTTGCAAAAGGCGCTGTGCGCCTACGACGTCAACGGCGATCTCGACGTGCCTCGCTGGCAGTGTCGGATTGAAACCAAAGATGTATTGCAGGAACTCCAAGACAATAGAGGATTCGTCGGCAAACAATTTTCAATTCAGTCTATCCTGATTGAGGATATATTCCCTGATCCTGAGCACTCCGGTGACGAGATGGTTTTGATTTTCAGGCACATCCATCGATCACAACGTGTCATCAGAATATACGACACGACTGGAACAAGGGTGCTATACGAGGTGTGGCACGACGGTGCAATCAGCCATCTCTATTGGATGTCGATGGCTCGCCTGCTAGTCTTCGCTGGCGATAACCACCAGAACGCGTACGACGAGCAAGGGAACCGGAGAGAAAATGAAGTGGCTCCGCTTGTTGTATTCGCCCTTCGCCCGGAGCCTGGATATACCGATGCCAAGATGCTTGATTCTGGAAAACCGGGCGACGACCCGCTCAGCCCCGTCTGGTACAAGTGCCTATATCAGGACAGCGTACCTGTTACGTATCGAATGCATGATTTACACATGCTAAATACACCTCCGTTTCATGACGCCAGGCGGTTCGTGCGTTTCAGCATGCGCATACACAACAAGATTGGGGGTGTATCATGGGTCATCGACGAATATGGAAATGAGGTCACCCGCCTCGATGAGAACGGGCGCGAGGATCCCTTCACGCGTATCGTTAATGGCCCATATCAGGCCAATCAACTCCTGCACGACGACGACCCGGAGAAGCTGCCCGACCCATACAAATTCCACCTTGGCGAAATGCCGAAACGGGTGGAATAGCCGCGTAGGGTGGGCGCTGCCCATCTCCTCTTCTCGAATCAGCCCTAAATGGGCGACAGAATCGAGACTATATCAGCGTGCGCAATTCTGCGACAGCGAATAGCCGCGGACTTCAGTTCGCGCGGCCATTCGCATACCAGCGTGTCCCAAGAGGGGAACGATCAAGTAGTGGCCATTAGCCTGTTTCGCTATCACTCGATCCCTTGAGGAGAGAGTGCCGCTCTGACAACATCGCATACACTCGTAGCGATTGCCATTGCCCGATTGGCTTCCGCCTCCGTGACTGGTTCTTCAATGCCCGGATACCGGGCCGTGACGGCATAAGATGTGAGTTCCGCGGCATCCTTGAGACGCTCAGCCCAATCCGTATCCGTCGCGCACAGTTCCAACAAATGCGCAATATTGTGCGTGTACGGAAAGTCAACGCCCCGTAGTACCAGATAGGCCTTCAGATATTTTTCAGCGCACTGCTGGGCGTGATACGCCACGACTCCATATGGGCAATCTTCGGCCATCGCAAGCGTGTGACGGGCGACACGCAGATCATCGTCGGCATGGGCTACCCATTGCCGGGCCTTGTCGACGATTTCCTCAGGCCTCGCTGTCATACAGAATGATGCCTTCCTGCGACGCCGGACGTGCGACGGTACCCGGAATATGCCGGTCCCGCTCGAATTCCTTCGGTGTCAGCACGATGATGTCTCTCGCGATCCCCAGACCGTTCAATGCCCGATCCATTGCCAGCATCAGCGCGCGCCGGTTGCCGTTCACCGCGCAGACGACCAGAAGATCGACGTCGCTCCGCGCATCTGCCGTCCCGCGCGCCTGCGAACCGAACAGAATGATCCGTTCGGGGGCGAACTGTTCTACGAGCCGCTGTGTGGCCTCGTGAAGTATCCCCTTGGCAACCATGATCGAGTCCTACGACAGTATGATCCACAACTTGTGAGATTATCCGGATTATACCATCCCCAATCAAATCGCGGGCATGACAGGCCGACAGCCTCCATGAGGCGTTACGATCAGGCAGCTCCGTTGACGGGGCTTCCCCGCTAAAAGCGGGCTTTTAGGCCGGTCCCTCTGGGGCCGGTGACTCTGGCTCCCCCCCATCTCTTTTTAGCCCGTTTCAACGGGCTTATGGATCGACACATCGGGATTGGGTTCGAACTCACTCAAGGCGAAGCTGTCCCCTCCCAAATCAAATGAACCTCCCTTGCAGGGCTTCCCAACCACCAAACATTATCTTCTTCCCTAACAACGACCTACAGAGCATCGCCAGCCTGCACAAAAAAACTTTCACCTTCTCTGCGTTCCATCCACATGTTTGACGCATGTATCCCTGAAACCGGTCTCAACTGTTGGGGGTGGACGACGCAAGTAGACGCAAATTCTGAGAGGACAAGAAAATGGACAAGAGAGAATTGGCTTGGCTCGCGATTTCACCGCCGCAGATGTGCAAACTGAACCGTCTTGGGACAACCTTTATCATCGCTGTCGTGGCCTTGATGATGGTCCAGAGACCGGCATTCTCGCAATGCCAAGCCAACGAGAACGCTGAGCTCACAGCGGTAGACGCAGCATTTTTTGACATCTTTGGAGGATCAGTTGCCATCAGTGGAAAAATCGCAGTAATCGGAGCAATGAATCAGGGGAATTCTGGTGGAAATCTTGGCTTCGGTAAAGTGTACGTATTCGAATTCGACGGCGACAACTGGGCACAAGTCGCGGAGCTTACTCCCTCTGATCCCGAGTCGGACAAGGAATTCGGTGGTAGAGTGGCAATTGAATGTGATACGATCGTGGTGGGTGCAGGCCAGGATGGCGGAGGAATCAACATTGGCCCGGGAGCAGCCTACGTTTTTGTGAGACCAGCCGGTGGCTGGATCAACATGACAGAAACGGCCAAGCTTACTGCTTCCGATGCTGCGCCGGTAGATGTATTTGGGTTAGCCATAGCCATCAGTGGCGATGTGATCGTTGTCGGGGCTCCGAACAATGACGATGCCGGTGGGCAGACCGGCTCCGCATATATTTATGAGAAACCGGTTTGTGGTTGGGTAGCAATGACGGAAACCCAGAAGTTGCTCGCTTCAGATATGACGGCGGGTGACTATTTCGGATGTGGTGCCGACATTGACGGCGACACGATTGTGATAGGCGCAGATAATATCGTCAATAACGGTACCGGATCCGCATATGTATTCGAAAGGCAGATTGGCGGCTGGGTGGAGACTGCCAAGCTAATACCCTCTGACGGAGCAAGCGGTGATTGGTTCGGCTTCGATCCCGCAATCCGGGGCAACACAGTGTGCATCGGAGCGCCTAGAGATGACGACGGTGCGGCCAACACAGGATCGGTGTACATCTTTGAAAAACCGGTGGATGGCTGGGCCTCTGTCGTAACGCCGATCAACGAAATCGCCAAGCTCTCCACCTCCGACGCGGTGACGGGTGATAACTTCGGAATTTCGGTCACAATCGATCAGGATCGGAAGACCATTCTGGTAGGAGCCTATGCTGGCGACAATTCGAGCCGCACCGGATCGGTTTACATTTTCAGGAAACCATCTGAGGGTTGGGAGTCCGCGCCATCCCCGATAAACGAGAATATGCAACTAAGCCCTTCTGATGTAGCGGCGGGTGACCGCGTTGGTCGCAGTGTTGCCGTGAGCGGCGGAATCGCGGTGATCGGAGCGTCAAGACATGACCACTCAGGGATAGTATGGACAGGTGGGGCATGGATTTTTCAGGGTGTGTCTGACATCAATGCAAATGGCACGCTGGATATATGTGAATCGGGAATTCCCGGCGACATGAACGGCGACGGGCTGGTTGATGCCGAAGACATCGCCCCGTTCGTCACCAAGCTGCTGAATCCCTGAATGAAGCGTCTACTTGGCCTGTATGCATCCCTTCGCGGGGGTGCGTACGGGCGTGATCAGGACAACCGACCGATCGAGCACTGCCGATGCGCGTGCGGTACACTCAAGATCGCTCGCTTCGGGCCGCATTGCCGACGATGGCAGGTA